>JAAKFQ010000010.1 GCA_011064725.1 Chlamydiota bacterium
AAACAGATGCGGATTACGAACGAAAAGGAGAGATGGCATCACCTAGTGAAAAGGAAGCAAAAAAAGTGACAAGTGATGCAAAAGGCCCAACGCTTTGGGATGAATGGGAAAAACAGATTGATTCAGCTTATCCAAGAGTGCAAAGTTTTATTGATGATGGGTTTTTTGATACAGAAGTGATTCCTCATGAAATGTTAGCTGAATTGGGAGTAAGTGAAAGAATTTTACCCCAGATCGCTTCTAGAGAAATATTATTACACGTTCTTGCACAAGAGCTCACAATTTATGTAAAAGACAAGCACATGTCTCTAAATTATAGAACGGTTCTGATGGAAATCCTGGAAGTTTTTGTCGATAAATATATTGCAGTGAATGGTGAAGATTTTAAAAAAGCGTATACTGCTGCTAGAGACTTAATGCGTATGGGGGTTTATCAACAAATTCATGAAAGAAAAGCGATCACAGGAAGTCATCATGGTATTTTGCATATGGCAAAAAATATAGAAGCTTCTTTAAGAATGTTAGAAGATTTGAAAAGCCACAATCCTGATAATGTCACTGATAGAGATTACATGCTAACCATTGCCATGCATATTTTACATGATGTTGGATACACAACTGGAATATCTGAAAGTAGTTTTAAGGCGACAAAAGACCATCCTCTTATTGGAGCGAATATGCTTGAAAAATATAAGGATTATTTTGTGCATTATTACGGAGAAGATGGGTATAAAGTCCTTTTTCAAACGATCCTTTATCACGCGATTGCACGTTCAGAAATTAGAATTGAAGCACCTGACAGAGACATTCATTACGGAGTGATACGTGCTGTAACAGCTGTAGGAGATGGAATACAAGTAGCGGCTCAAGATAAATTACAAGAAGTTTGGTTATCAAGTCCTGAAATTTTTGATGGTTTGACAGAGCTTGCATATTTTTGCGCTATGTTTCCTGAATATAATAAAATTGGATTTAAATTATCCCATCCAGAGATTAATACCAATTCTTGGGGAAATCCTCCAAAGGGTTTAGATCGTTCAAATCCTTTAGATCGTATTGCTTATGATATTTTTCAGCACTCCCGTGCGAAGATTTATAGCGCCATTCGAGCAAGTACAGCATTAACCAAGCAGCAAAGAAATGATTATATGAGCACTCTAGATAAACAATACAACGCAATGACAGCATCCATTATTTTTGCTCAATTGGGTCTTGTGATAGAAAGAGTGGAAGCTGTGCCAAAACCAGGAGAGGCGGCGGGAACATGCTTTATTCCACAAATTCATTTGAGACCATCGCTGGTTCAAGGTGTGATTGAAAGGCTGATTGATCTAGGTGCTGCTGAAAAAAATGTTAGAAAAGTGATTGAAGAATTTGGAGGAAATCCTACAGAACTTCTTGAAAAAGTGAAAATGCAAAGAGCTTCCCCAAATCCTCAAGTTGTTAAAGATGATAGAGATTTTGCTCAATTTAGAATGAGTCCAAATTATGATGTCGCAGTTGATGCTGGAACGCTTACACCAAGTCAAAAAGTGTATCATAGAGTGCATGAACATCTTGAAAAAGCTGAGCGCAATGCTGTTGCAGAAGCCGATAGAGGAGCTTGTCGTACAGCATTTCAAGATATTTTGGGCGCTTTTAGCGATTGTATGAGAGGAACAGGTGGTTGGATTACAGTGATGGAAGGTATAGAAAAACTACAATCATATAAATCTTCATTAAAAAATTTAACTCCTCGGTTAGAAAAGTTAGAAACTCGTGTACAGAGTTATTTAGGACAATTACCTCTTTTAGATAGCTTAAATCTTAGAACAGACCAACAAGATCAATTATTTGCTCGGCTTACACAAGAGTTTTTAGCTAATCCGCAACCCCTCAATAAAGGAGAAATAGAAACAGTATTGCGTGGTATTGGTTTAGGGGCTCGTGAGATCGGTGCATTTACTACAAATCCTAGAAACATCGTAGCTCTTAATCAACTTATGGGAAATAGAGAAGCGATTTTTACAGAAATGCTTGTACTTCAAGACTTTTTTGATTTATCAAGAGCGTAAGTACCATTGTGGAAGATAGTCTTTGCTACAAATACCAAATCCAGGAATGATTCCTTTTTCGTAAACATTTTTTAATTTTTGATGCTTGTCTTTAAAGGAACTTTTTTCCTTGAGCGCTAAAATTTTTTGAAGAAAATCTTTATCCCGATCAAATTGAGAAATGAGTTGAGCCAAGTAAGCATTGTAAACAATGAAGACTTTTTCTTGAATCATCCAAGTGAGTTTTGCTGTGTTGGTTCTGATAATCCATGCGCGTTTTTCTGTTTTGTCGAGTTTACATTCTGAAATGCTTTGATGTAATCCTTCAACCTCTTTTTGTGACATGTGTTCAATCAAAAAAGCTAAAGCATGTGTATAGGAATTGGATCCTTTAATGAGAGTATAAGTGACAACTTTATTGATGAGTTGAGTAAGTGCATCTAAAGCATCTCTCCTCTTTTCTAAAGGAAGGGCAGAAGATCTAAAAGAAACAGGGCCTACATTTGTCATATTACGCTCTCTTTAAAAGAGTAGCATATAACAAATATATTTAAAATACAACCTTTTTGTTAAGATTTTGTAAATATTTATTAACTGTCTTAAATGTATGACAATAAGGCAGTTATAGAGGAATTGTAGACACTACGATCTTCAAGCCTTTTTTGATTTATCAAAAGCATAAATAGAGTGAATGATTAGACACAATTAAGATACCATTGTGGTAGATATTCTTTGTTCCAAATAGCGAATCCAGGAATGATGACTCCTTTTTCATGAACGCGCTCTAATTCTTGATGCATGTCTTCAAAAGAGCTTTTTTCCTTAAGTGCTAAAATTTTTTGAAGATAGTCTTTTTCTTCATCAAATTGAGAAATGCGTTGATCTAAATAAGCGATATAAACAACAGCAACTTTTTCTTGAATCATCCAAGTAAGTGCCCTTGCATTTGTTTTAATGGCACGCATTCCTGGATTTTCAGGCTTACATTCTGAGATCCTTTGACGCAATATTTCAATCTCTTCTTGTGATGTGTGTTCAATCAAAAAAGCTAAAGCGTGTGTACTGGAATCGAATCCTTTGATAAGTGTATAAGTGACAGCTTCATTGATGAGTCGAGTGAATGCATCTAAAGCGTCTCCCCTTTTTTCTAGAGGAAAGGCAGGTTTAAAAGAAACAGGGCCTACATTTGTCATATTACGCTCTCTTTAAAAGAATAGCATATAACAAATATATTAAAAACGCAATCTTTTTGTTAAGATTTAGTAAATATTTTTATTAGCTTAAATATATGACAATAAGGCAGTTATAGAGGAATTGTAGATATTGCGATCTTCACGAGCTTTTAAGGCGTTGGTGAGCAATGTGTAAGGTAAATACAATACAGCTTGATACAAAGTGTCTGCAAACAATGTATTCATGTTATGGTCTTCTTCATCGTTGAAAAAGTAGCTATATGTATAAACAAAGAGAAAGGTAGTTAAGAGATAGAGTGTGCTTTGTTTCAAAATTTGAAAAGATTGACTGGATTTAGCTTCCTCAGTGCTTTTGGTAATTTTTGTTTTAAGCCATTGAGGTAGAGGAAGTTGGGAAAGGTTGTCTTGGACAAGATCTAAAAGCGTATTTATCGAAAATCCAACTTTGCCCACTCCTACCTGAACAGGTTTTAATCCTAAAGATGTAAGCATTTTAACAAGAGGAGCTTGTGATTCTTTCATTATAATAGCAGTTCCAATTCCTACTACAACATCAAACCCTATATTTTTGATTTGATCCGTTAATGGAGTTGGAGATTGTTTGTTTTCTACAGATGAAATACCCATTTTATTCCCTTTTTTATTATTTTATATAATCATTATATCAAAAAATTCCTTTAATTTCCATACATGAAATTAAAGGGTGTTTTAATGTTATATCCAATTGATATTTAGGAAATTAGGTATTTCTACCCAATGAATTCCCAATAAGCTTTTTGAAAGGTGAGATCAACTCCTTTGAGTATCAAGTAGATAGAGTCGAAAGCACGAAATTGAGTGTGGGTTTTTTTGCCGATAAGGCACTGTCTTTTTGCATTATAGTCGAGAAAATCTGAGGTGAGCTCAGAGATATGGATAAAGCCGCTCAAAAAGACACCTTGTACTTCAAAAGCAATTCCAACAGGCTTGATATTTGTGATGATTGCTTGGTGTTGAAAATGGGGATCCTTTTGGTATTTTTGTTGTAAAAGGCGCAGCTTTTTAAGTAAAGAAACACTCTGTTCGCACTTTTGTGAAACACGCTCTTTTTCAGAACACAATTTGGCAATCTTTTCAAGATCGTGACTTGCATCGTGTTCATTAAATAAAATGCGTTGAACAATAAGATCTGAATATCTGCGAATAGGACTTGTAAAATGGCAATAGTTTTCTAAAGCAAGTCCAAAATGACCTAAATTATCAGGCGAATAAACAGCGAGCTTTAAGCTTTTGATGTATTGCACAGCAAGGACTTTTAAAAGAGCTGAATCTTTGACTTCACTTAAGATGTGACCAACAGTTTTTGCTGAAAGGTGTTTGTTTGTTTTATGCCCCAAAATAGAGGCCATTTGTAAAAAGTTTTCAAAATCTTCTAGTGTGGGTTCTTCGTGAACGCGGTAGATAAGCTTTTTTTGGAGTGACGAGAGGTGAGTGGCGACAATTTCATTGGCTTTGAGCATGCACTCTTCTACAAGTTGATGGGAGATATCATACTCAATGACTTCAACGCCTGTAGGTTTTCCTTTAGAATCCACTTGGATTTTAGCCTCTTCTATGCCAAATTCAATAGACCCTCTTTTTGCGCGTTGTTTTTTGAAAAACCGTATCAATTCTAGCAGCTGCATGATTTGAGGTCTGTATGTGTGTTTTTTGCCATCAATAATAGCCTTGACTTCTTCATAGGTAAAACGGCAATTAGAATGGATCACTGTGCGTTTAATTTGGTGTTTAATTAAAGTACCTTTTGCATCAAAGTGCATGATAATGGTTTGACACAGGCGATCTTCTAGAGGTTTTAAGCTGCAAAGATTGTTAGATAATTCAAAAGGAATCATGGGTACAACGGTGTTTGGAAGATAGGTCGAATTGCAGCGTTTTTTTGCTTCTATATCAAGCGGGGAGTTGGGTTTGATATAGTTGGCCACATCTGCGATATGGACATATAAACACATTCCTTTTTTTGTTTTTTCTATCGAAAGCGCGTCATCAAAATCTTTGGCAGTTTTGGGATCAATGGTAAAGGTGACAAGCGATCTTAAATCCAGACGTTTTTTGATCTCGTTTTTATCGGGTTTGTTAAAACTCTTGGCAAGCTTGACACAAGAATTGGGAAACTCTGTGCGAATAGAAGCTTCCATTAGAGCCACATCAATATCAATGGAAGCATCTTCAATGCTGCCCAAGACCTGTTTTAGCGTGCATAAAATGGGCTCTGTTTTTGAGCCATAATCTTTGATTTCAAGAAACACGCGCGTTTTTGGTTTTAAAGATTGCTTTGTTTGAATCAATACAGGTTTATCTTCTCCAAGACTTGTCACAAATCCTTGATAAAGGGCGCCTTGTTTGTGTGTCACCGTGGCAACAAGCGTTTTTTTTGCTCGCTTGATAATTTGTACAACCTTGCCATCCAACCCTTTCTTTTTTTTGGAAAGAATCTCAACTTCTACAATATCCAAGTCCATCGCGTTCATTGTGAGGTGTCTTGGGATAAAGATGTCTTCAGGAAAGTGTTTTGAATCGATTTCAACAAATCCATAGCCTTGTTTGCTTGAATGAAACAAGCCACAAAATGTCGTTGATAGATGTTTTTTTATCATGTCTTTTTGATAGGTAAAAGGTTTAAGGTTGTCAAATCTTTTTCCAAAGCATGTGTGGATTGAAAATGATGGACACAGATCTGTTGTTTTTTGGCCGCTTTGCAAAAGGGTTTGATGTCATCAATATATAAAATTTCATGAGGTTGAACGCAAGCGAGCTTAATAGCATGAGTATACATTCTTTCATCAGGTTTCATCAATTGGACTTCGTAGGAGAGGATCTTATCATCAAAACAGTGTAGAATAGGAAAATGCGAGTACAAATACTCAAAATGTGTTGGAGAAGTATTGGATAATAGATAAAGCTTATGATTTTGCCTTAAATCATTGACAATGGGTTCAATCGCTGCATTTTTTTCAAAACACCCACACATAGCTTTTTTGAAAGCATCAAAAGAAGTCGTTGTTTGAAAAGTGCGATTAAAGATCACAAGCGCTTCATCTTCACTTAAAAGTCCCTTTTCTATGCGATTTCGGATATCATGTTTTTCAAGAAATAAGAAAAGTTTAAATTTGTTTGTAGAAAAAAGTTTGGAAAAATTGTCTAAAAGTTGCTTAAAATCCACAAAGATAAGGACGTTGCCAATATCAAAGAAACAGGCTTTAATCACAGCTCTGTCCTCTTTAAAATCCAAAAACTCATCTCTCCATATTCTGTTTTCATAAGTTCTAAAAATGCATCAAGTTGAATCTCATTTTCAAAAAGCATTATAGAGGTGGCAATCGCATCGGCAATTTGACATGTGGGTGCAACAACAGATGCACTTGCAATTCCATGTTTTTTCATCTGAAATGGTCGACCGGTTCTTGGATTAAAAACAGGAAGATAGGTGATTTTGCCTACCTTATAGTTCTTAAAATAGTCCAAGGAGGTTGCAATCGCTGCATTTTGAACAGGAATAGGGATCCCCTTTCCTTTTTTGCTTACAGGACGAATAAGTGCTGTCCACGGCCTTTTTTGAGGATGTTCTCCTTGTGCATAAATTTCACCTCCCCAATTAATGAAATAGTTTTTCAGTCCCAAGTTTTTAAAGGCTTCTTGGAGCATATCAGCGCCTCTTCCTTTTAAAATAGCATCTAAATCAATCTCGATTCCATTTTCGTCTTTGGAGACTGTATTTCCTTCTATATGTACTTTATCAAATCCAATAGAAGCGTTCGATACCTCTTTGGGAATCTCATGATTTTTTAGATGTTTGAGCCATATTTTTTGTATTTTTTCAATTGTGGGATCAAATCGACCATGTGTATGAACATACATTTGCTTACAAAATAATAGAGCTTCTTTTAAATCCTTTGAAAGGATGCATTTTTCATTGGCTTTTGCTTGATTAAATTTAGAGAGTTCGGATACAGAATTGTGTTTGTCGAAAATTGTGTGGATTTTTTCAAAAACAGCATTGATCGTTAGTGCCACTGTCTCAACCTCTTTGTCTGTAAGAGAATCTCCAATCAAAATATTGTAATCAACCGACATCTGCGTGCCTGTAAAATTGGTGGGAGCTGTATCTTGCGATTTAGAACATCCTGCTAAAAGTAAGATAAAAACAAGAATTTTATTCATAACACCCTATTTTGATAAGCTTTGATTGTGTTTGTTAAGAGCATGGCAATTGTCATGGGTCCCACTCCTTTAGGGACAGGGGAGATGCTAGATGCAATCGTTTTGACATTTTCAAAATCCACGTCACCCACAAGTTTGCCCTCGATTTCGTTGATGCCTACATCAATCACGCAAGCACCCTTTTTTACAAACTCTTTTGTTACAAATTTAGGTCTTCCTATCGCAACGACTAAAATATCTGCCAATTTGCAAAGATTAGCAATATTTTTTGTTTGGGAGTGCACACATGTAACTGTTGCATTTGCCAAGTGGTTTTTTTGCAAAAACAAATTTGCTAAGGGTTTTCCTACAATATTCGATCTTCCACAAATCACCACGTGTTTTTGTTCTACAGTAATGTCATAAGATTTGAGCAATGTTTGAATACCGAGGGGAGTGCAGGGGATAAACCCTAAATCGCTTCCTTGAACGAGATACCCAAAATTAATAGGATGCAATCCATCGACATCTTTTGTAGGGTCAATGGTTTCAATGGCTTTTAAAGCGTTGAGATTTATCGGCAGGGGTAGTTGGAGCAAAATCCCATCTACAAGAGGGTTGTCATTTAGCTCGTTGATTTTCTTTTCAAGCGCATCTTGAGTTGTTTCTTGGGGCAAAAGCACAATATGTGACTCAATCCCTACATCAAAACATGCTTTTTGCTTATGCTTTAAATACCGCTTTGAGGCTGCATTTTCCCCAACTAAGATCGCTGTTAAATTAGGCGGGCGTGCAAAACCACTAATTGTTTTGACACAACCCGCTTTGATCTGATCGCGTATTTTGGTTCCTTCAAGTAACATTTGATACCTTTTGTTCCAATATATCAAAAATCCAAAACAAAACAAACCCTAAAAGAAAGTCAATGGTGACATTCATGCAAAAGAGAAAAAAGAGTTCAAAAGATGTGCCCAGAGGTTTTGCAAACAGGAATAATAAAAGCTGCAATCCGCAAGAAAATACCACAACTTGCAAAGACTGGTTGAAGACACTTTTATGAATCTTAGATTGAATCAAGAGAATCACAAGTCCCAAGATTAACAGAGAAAAAGGGTAGGATCCAAAAGGCAGGTGGATTTCTAAAAGGTTGAAAATAAGTCCTAACAAAAAGAGCAAAAAAAGCGCCCATTTTTTATTTTGACCCTGCAAAATTAAAATGTAGAAACAAGAAAATGTACCTAGGGGAAGTCTTCCAAAATAGAGTAAAAAACAGAGGATAAATGTGAAAATAAGCTGTACAAATTTCATAACTTTGCCTTCGCCAAAGTTTGTGTATGCCATTTAATGGCTGTTTCTATCATCTCTTCAAGCCCATATTGAAATATCAATCCCATCTCTAGAGCTTTTTTGTGGCTTGCCACTAAAACAGGAGAATCTCCTTCTCTTCGTTTACATATTTGTATGTGTGGAATTTTTCTTAATTTTTTTGCAATCTGTTCAATCACAAATTTGACAGAATAGCCTTTTTCTAGCCCTAAGTTGATAACTGCACTTGGCATGTCTAATGCTTTTAGGTGAGCGTTTGCAATATCCAGTACGTGAACAAAATCACGCTCGCAGGTGCCATCTGATGTTTTATAGTCATCGCCAAAGAGTGTGATGGGTCGATCGTGTAAAAGCGCATCGATCACTCTTGGTATCAAATGGGTTTCCGGCAAGTGCTTTTCTCCAATATCAAGATCAAAGCTGGCTCCAGCAGCATTAAAAAAGCGAAAAATCACAAAATTCAAACCCCATTCTTCAGCAGCTTGTTGGATTTTTCTTTCTGCCAAAAGTTTGGATTCGCCATAAGGATTAATGGGATTGAGTGGATCGTCTTCTTCTATGGGAGTGCGTGTGGGATTACCATAAACAGAAGCTGTGGATGAAAAAACAAAACGCTTGCACCCAAATTGTTTGCACGCTTCTAATAAATGCACTGTTCCCTGCACGTTTTCGCTCAAATAAAGATCCGGATTTGCCATGGACTCTTCCACAATGCTTTTAGAGGCTAGATGACATACAGCCTCGATTCTTTCTTGTTCAAACACCTCAAAAAGCTTGGCTTTATCTAATAAACTGATTTTATGAAAAGGTCCCCATTTAACAAATTCTCGATGTCCTTGAGAAAGATCATCGACGACAATAGGAGTATGATCTTCTTGTGCAAGCACTTTGCACACATGAGATCCAATGAATCCAGCTCCACCGGTAACAAGAACACGCATTTAGTGAGCTCCTTTTGAAAATAAGACAGTAGGAATGGTTTTAAAAAACAGAGCTAAATCATAGAAAAAGGACTGCTTTTTCACATATTCCATATCTAGAAGTTTTCTTTTTTCAAAATTAAGCGAGGAGCGTCCTGAAATCTGCCAAAGACAAGTAAGGCCTGGTCTAAAAATAAAAATCTTTTCGAATGCTTCTTTAGGTATTTCTTTGAGTTCATTAACAAGATAGGGTCTGGGGCCTACGATACTCATATCACCTTTTAATACATTGATAAGTTGGGGGAGTTCATCAAGAGAGGTTTTTCTTAAAAATTTCCCAAAATGTGTTACGCGAGGATCATTTTTTAATTTTCGGTACTTCATGTATTCTTTGTAATATTCTGGATGTTTTAAATACTCTTCCAAAAGTGCTTTTGCATTGAAATGCATGGTTCTAAATTTATAACATTTAAAACGTATGCCCTTTCTACCAATGCGCTCATCGATAAAAAAAACGGGACCTTTTGATGTGAGTTTGATCAAAAGGGGAATAAACACCCAAAAAGGAAGGGCTAAAATAGTGCCAATGAAAGCGATAGTGAGATCAAAAAGACGTTTACTGAAAGAGCGATGAATCTTTAACATGAACCTGATTTATAACTCATCGGAAGGTAGAAGTACACCCTTTTTTAGGATGTAGCGTTTTTGACACAACTTAGCAAGCTCTTTGCTATGTGTTGTGATCACAAGTGTCTTTTTTTCTTGTTTGACCAAAGAAAATAACAAATCGTGGATTTGCAAGGTGTTTTTCTCGTCCAAGTTTCCGGTAGGCTCATCTGCAAAAAGAATGCTTGGATTATTGACAAGCGCACGAGCAATGGCCACACGTTGCTTTTCTCCGCCAGAAAGCAGCTTGGCCAAGTAATTTTCTCTTTTTTTAAGCCCTACTTGTTCAATCAGTTGATGCGCACGTTTTTTTGTTTCTTGGGTTTCATTTTTAGCGATTTTTAAAGGCATCAAGACGTTTTCTAGCACCGTCAGATCTTCAATAAGATGATAGAATTGGAACACAAAACCAAAATGTTTTCGTCTTAAGCATGCGGCATTGGCTTTTTCGATCTTTGTATCAAAAAGTTTCACATACCCTTTTGTGGGAAAATCTAAGCCTGCCAAAAGATTGAGCAGGGTGCTTTTTCCCTCGCCGCTTTCTCCCATAATGGCAATCGATGTGTTTTCCAAAATTTCTAAATGGACCTCTTTTAACACCTCAGCTTTGACCGGTTGAAAAAAGCTTTTAGAGATCTGGTTTGCCAAAAGAAGGGGGTGTTTTGTCATTCGGACCTCAAGATATCGCAAGGGTTAATTTTAGAAGCTTTGTAAGCGGGGATAAAAGAAGCAATCAGAGATAGAACGGGTGTGAGTACGAGCACATATAAAAGCGCCATTTGTGAAAGATTGGTTAGAGATGCCGCTCCGTAAAGCTCTGAGTCGAAGGCGGGGTTTTGTTGTAAAAATCCAAAGAAATGGATGAGGGATTCTAAATGATTGAGAGTAAAGACGGCGGCAATAGAGCCTATCAAGCTACTCAATACGCCAATGATTACACCACACAGACAAAAGATCATTACAATGCTTTTTTGATCAGCTCCCATGGCACGCAAAACGCCAATCTCTTTTTTCTTAGAGTTGACGAGAAGAATTAAGAAGGAAATCACATTGGAACACGCCACGAGTAAAATAAACACCGCGACAAAAGCGACCAATTGCCGATCTGATTGAAATTGCTTAAAAAAAGATTGAACAAACTCAAACTCTTTATAGGTTTCAAGTTTAAAAAAATGCTCTAAGTGCTGCTTTTGAAGGTTTTTCTCAAGGCTTGCTTTAATGTGGTCCACTTCATCCAAATCATTGACAAAGACCATAAAACCATTGCCAAAGCTTTTGTCAAAATCGTAGTGTACAGCACTAGAATTGATTAAAGTGACCAGTTTTTTATCTGCTAACACCACCTTGTTAGCAATAGGGCTTAAGCCTGGCTCATAAAATCCTGCTACAAAAATCGGCATGCGCTGTTCTTGAGCATTGGTCATTTGCAAACTTGAATAGCCTAAATAGCCCATATCTCCAATCAACACGCCTTTCTTTTTATACATTTTGGGAAGCAGCACACCATAGCCGAAAGTACCATCTCGATAAAGATTTTTTCCTTTTGTGACCCAAAAAGGATGCGTGGTGCTTGATTTATTTTCAAATGTGACGATTTGTAATTGGAAAAAAGAGACATTTCCTTCAAATGAACAACCTTGATAGGAAAAGTTGACATGGAAAATCAGATCGCTATTTTGCATAGCAAAGGAAAGAGAATCTTCAATGATTTTAGCATTCATTGTTGTACAAGAAGGCAAGTAAATAGGTGCATTTTCTCTTAAAAATTCTAGGGTTTGATCGTCTCTGATACGCACGCGATCTTCTAAAAACTCAATGCGAACAGGTCTTCCACCTTCCACTTTTCCAAGAACCACTTTATGTAAATTGCCGTTGTAATAGATAGCAGATGCTTGCATAGCACCTGTTTTGGGAAACAGGGCATTTGGAACTTTCCAAATGTGAAATTTAGGTTTCAAATGAGTGACTTCGATATGGCTAAAAAAGTTCAAAAGCCTTTCTTTGTACAAAGGGGTCTCAACTCTTTCATCAAAAGAAGGGCTATTTTCAAGAGCTGTTTGGGTTTTTAGTTCAAGCATTGATAATAGGTGGTTCATATCTTCTACATCCGGAGCGCACAGCGTTTTTGCAAATTGCGTGTTTTTTGTATCAAAACCAAAAAAATAGGGCACAGCAGACATAAAGCTTTGCATGCGATCAAATTGCGTGTCGCGAACAAGCCTCAAACGCATCGATCCTCCAGCGACCTCAAAATCATTGATATGTTCAATACCTTTTTGCTGTTTTAGAATGGTATGGAGTTCTTTGATAAGGTCTTTGATATTGCCATCGGGATTTAAGATTTTTTCAAAACGCACGATAGGTTCATCAACATCAGAATCAATAGGGTCAGTCTTGTCACTTTCAAGCTTTTGGGCAAACGTTTTTGTCATAT
Organism: Chlamydiota bacterium; assembly: GCA_011064725.1. Taxonomy (NCBI): domain Bacteria; kingdom Pseudomonadati; phylum Chlamydiota; species Chlamydiota bacterium. The sequence goes on from JAAKFQ010000010.1 coordinate 12,752, forward strand.
AGTTTGACTCGTGAGCAACAAGATCGGATTGGTAATAGTAGGTATCAAAATAGGCTTGTGTGGGGGTGATGCGAAGAGGGGAGTTGAGTGCTGTGAGCTTTTCTTTCCAATTTCTTTCCATATTTTCGGTCACAGAAAAAAAAAGTAGCACGAGCCAAACGACGAGGGAGATGACAAAAAGCGAAATGAAGGCAATAAAAGAAGAAGACAAATGCTGTCTTTTGGGAAGTAAATATTTTAGTGCGATAAATAGTTTAAAATCCATGCATACTGCTACTTAGCTTCGCGAAAAAGCACATGTTTTTTCAATGTCGGATCGTATTTTTTTAGCTCTAGGCGTTGTGTTGTATTGCGTTTGTTTTTCTTTGTCCAAACAACATGTTTGCTTTCTGTACTTTTTAGCTTAATGACTTCTCGGCCTTTACTTTTCTTTGCCATTGTCAACTCCTTATTTAAATACTGATGTTACGTATTAAATTCTGTTTAGAGGAAGAGCGAAGGGGGCGAGATACAAGTACGTCCAACAAACGCAACTCCAAAGAGTTGTGTGAGGAGGAATACGAAGTAGATCGTCTTTTGCAGCCTTCCTATAAATAGGAGTTAATGCGTAAGGTCAGTAAAGGCGTAAATATAACAGATACTTTGAAAGAGTGCAATGAGATAATTTAGTGTGATGAGGTGTAATGATTGACCAAAATGTAAAAATTGCCTTAAAATAATGGGCAATCCAAGTTTATGCCCAGATGGTGAAACTGGTAGACACGCCTGACTTAGGATCAGGTGCCGCAAGGTATGTAGGTTCGAGTCCTATTCTGGGCATTTTTTTTGGCTAAAAAAGAATATTTTAGTATTCCATCCAGTAAAAAATGCGCTTGCCTTTTTTATCTCGAAAATCTCCTACAATGATGAGAATTAAATCAATCACGTACCAGATGCCAAACCCACCAAAGGTGAGGATCATCAAGATAGCCGTTCCGATTTTACCCACATAGAAACGATGTACACCAAAAAAACCAAAGATAAAGCAGAGCAAAAACGTGGCCAATCTTGATTTTTCAGAATATTGAGATTTTTTATCCATAACTTAGATTGTATTGAAAATTTTATTTTAACGAAATAGAGAAAAAATCCCCACCAAAATGTGGGGATTAAAGAAATTATTTTTTAATATTTAAGTAAAGTCCAGCAATAGAGAGAGTTATAGCTATACCGCTACCTATGTTGTGAGGGTTGACACCGTCAAGGTTTGTAAGTGCTGCACCAAAATCTAGAATACCTGCATCTTTTGGTTTGTTCATATTTCCAAAAAGTCTAGAAACTGCTAAAAATATAAGTGTTGCAGCAGATGCTGCCATTGTTAATTTTGGGAAGTGTGTTATTGCATTATATGCCATTGTTGAACCTGGAATATGCATTTTTGTCTCCTTTGTTAAAGTTAAAAACAAGTGGCTACATTATAAAAAATTTGCACCATTTTATGCAACTTGTTTAAATCAAAAAGAAAAAACCCCACCAAAAGTGGGGTTTTTGTATGTGATTATTGCACAAGATTTATGCCTGCAAGAGGTCCTAAAACTGCGTTATAAGCAGGTGGCATTGGTGGAAGAAATCCAGTAAGTTCTAAACCTACGTTGTAATATTTACCTACCAGTGCTGTAGCTGCTCCAATTAACATGACCATGGCGATATTTTTTATTTGAGCATTGAGTGTTAAAACATCTCTTTCGGCTTTGTCTTTTATCTCGGTATCTGAGCTATCTTTTGCAACATCATTAAAAAATTTTACATTACGACCAATAAGAACGGTATCTAGCAATGTTTTAAAGTTTGGATAATCTGCTTCTTTTTGATGAATATAATCTGTAATAAGGGAAAACCCTGGAATGTTTCCAAGTAAGCAGGCTGTTTGAAATACACCATATCCTACTAGACCAGCTCCTCCTAAGCGAAGGAACATACCTGGCATTCTAACTCCAACATTTGTTAAAGTAGCTGTAGCATCTGCTGCAGTAAAGCTTGGTCTGCCTACATAATGACCAATTTGATTAAAAAATGACATATTTGCCTCCTTGTTTGTGTTAAAAAACGATGGTTTAATTATAAGATAAATAGGGAATTTTTTAAAATAAAATTTTAGACTTTTTTTATTTTATATCTTATGAGAAAATACAATGTAAAAATAGTTTATTAACCTGGATTTCTAATGCATCAAAAATGTCTTTGTCATTCAAATAAACCTTACGAAGATTGCTGCAAGCCGTTTCATTTGGAAACTCAATATCCAGACCCGGTACAACTCATGCGCTCGCGTTTTTCTGCATACGCCCTCGGGCTTGTCAATTACATTATTGAAACGACACACAAAGAGCATCCAGATTTCAAAAAAGATTTAGATGTGTGGAAAGAAGAAATAGAATTTTTTTGTGAAGCGACTGAATTTGTCAATTTGAAGATTATGGAAAAAGAAATTTTTCAAACGCAAGCAAATGTCACATTTATCGCTTATCTAAAACAAGATGGCAATTCAATTAAACTTTTTGAAAAAAGTCTTTTTTTGAAAGAAAACGAAAGATGGCTTTATCACAGTGGCCAGGTTGAGCTATTAAAATAATATTGTCTCAAGCCGTTTTTCTCGTTTTAAAAAATAAAAGATACATCAGGGCGCCTAAAATGGTGACTAAAGCACCAAAAATAAGAGGGATTTTGGCACCGTGCGCAAGCAAAATACCGGAAAATGCGGTAGAGAGAAAATAGGCCAAAGACCAGGTTCCCCAAGCAATACCAAAGACATTTCCTCGTATTTGAGGAGGACTATATTTCGCAAAAAGAATGAATATGGCCGTCCAGTAGATCGAATTGCTCATTCCTATGATAGGAAGCAAAACCCATGCTAGCCAATGCTCTGTGAAAAATGTGATCCCATAAACTCCAACCGCAAAGAAAATCAGTGGCCATACTAGAAGTTTCTCTGGTTTTAAATGGATAAAAAGCTTGTGGAAAAGAATCGGGCCAATCACAAAAAAGAAGGCATAATAGCCCATCATATCACCAATGAGACCTTGTTTGTATTTGTAGATCTCAAGCAAAAATGCTGGAAAAAAACTGATAAAAACCAGAGAACCTACATTGAGGATAAAGAAAATGGCAAATAGGAGGCCTATTTGTTTTTCCTTGTAGATATTAAAAATGCCGACAAAACGCTCTTTAAAACGGTACTCTTTTTTTACAGGAACTATATGTGTTTCCTTAAATGCGAAAAAGATCCAAAAGAAATCCACGAGAAAGAGAAAGGCTACAAGGATAAAAGGAACATCGAAATCAAACCAAGAGACTAGACTTGGCTCAGAAAGTTTTCCTCCAAGGAAAGGTCCCAATACAAAACCAAGGCCAATGAAAAATGTGGTCATAAGAAGCAAAAACTTTTGGTTTTTGGGAGTCGCAAGTTCAAGGATGGCAGATTGCGCAAGTGTGCGATTCGAAGAAAAGAATCCAGCAATCAGTCGGGAAACAAACATGAGCCATAGCATATGTGTATAAATGGCTACACCTGAGAGTAAAAACGCGAGAAATCCAAATAAAATAGAGATCAAAAGGATGTTTTTACGCCCTAAATTTTTGGCAAACTCTTGCATTAAAGGTGCGCCAAACAGTTGACCGAAAGGATAAGCGCCGATCAAAAGGCCCAAAACAAGGGCATGTATATGATAAGAGGACTTGATCGAAAAAAAGTCATCAGTTCCTAAAACAAGAGGCGCAAAAATTGTCAACACAATCCCTGCTCCTAAAAGATCATTAAGAAGCGTTAAAAATAAAGGCGCAATGCGTTTTGCCATTTTTTCTTCCTTTTTTTTACTGACCTTACGCATTAAATCCAACTCATAGGAAAAGTGAAAGGGCGATCTACTTCGTCTTACTCTTCATCCAACTCTCAAGGAGTTGAACTTCATCGTCATCCTTGTATCTCATCCCTTTCACTTTTCCTCTAAATTGCGTTTAATGCGTAACATCAGTTTTTTAGTGTTTTTTTTCTTTATTCAAAAAAAGAATTAAAAAAGCAATGAAAAAAATCTACGGATTACTGCGTAAGATCAGTCAATTTGCAAAGTCAGGTTGATAAATGGGATGGACCTCAAAGCCTTGATCGCGTATTGAAAAAATCACTTGAGAAATCGGAGACCAGGTAGCCTCACGGTCAATTTGAAGAAGCACTTGTGTTTTTTCTTTTTCTTTTGGAAGCGCTCCCATTTCATATTGACGTGCAAGTTCCAATCCAATTTGATCTGCGTCTTTGATCAAGAGTTCATGATACTCTGTGAGCCATTTATATTCGCCGTTTTTCGAAATGGAAATAGAAATCACTTTTTCTACCTTGTCTTCTTGTTGTTTTGCCATTTCTGCTGTCGCTCCCACTTTGACAAGAGAAATCCCCGCATCTTTTAGGGTCACTTTTGTGATGGTCAAAGAGGCAAAAAACGCTAACATCAAAAAGACAAAATCGATCATAGGAGCTAAATTTAGACCCAATTTTGGTTTCAATTGGTCTTCTGGAACAAAACTCATGCCTCTTCTCCAGTTTTTTCAGTGGCGTGAGAAATTAAAGATGCCACTTGCAAAGCCTCATTTTCTACATATGTCAACAGTCTGACCAAACGAAAACGTAAAATGGAGTGCAACACCATTGCCAAAATGGCAACAATCAGACCAGCAACCGTTGTTCCAACAGCCACACCCAAACCATCGAAGACTTGTGAAATGCTTTCTACAGAACGGTTCATATCATAAAAGGCGTAAAACATACCTACAACAGTTCCCAAAAGCCCAAACATGGGTGCGACAATCACGACATCATTTAAAAGCGTTAAACGCTGCCACAGAGTCGAGCCGCAACGCTGTCCTTCTGCTTTCATCACATCTAAAACGGTTTGCAGGCCATGTTTTCTTGTAGAAATGCCCACTTGTAACACTTTTGCTGCAAAATGCTCTTCTTTTTGACACGTGGATAGGGCTTCATCAAAACGTTGATCTAAGATTTTTTGGGAAATGCCATTAATGAAATTTTTGGGACGCAAATGGTGCAGTGTCAACGTCGACATCGAATAGAGCCAAATAGCTAAAGCTGCCACAGACATCAAAAACAAAATTGCATAGATGGTAGGAGAGGCCAACACTACTTCTTTTAAATTAATGGAAACAAAATTGGGATTTGTGGTCATTTTAAAAACTCCATGAATTTGAATTCTTTGCATCAATATAAGTATTCTAATATTTATTGTACAAGAGATTTTGACTGATGAGATTACAAGTTAATTTTGCTGTGTGTTAAAACTGATGTTACGCAGTAAATTCTGTTTAGAGGAGGAGCGAAAGGAGCAAGATACAAGTATTGTTCATTGTCCAACTCCATGAGAGTTGGACAATGAACAATGCAAAGTAGATTGTTTCTTGCAGCCCTCATATGAATAGAATTAAATGCGTAAGGTCAGTTACAATGATTGAATGAAACCTAAAGATTTAAAAGCAGGATTTGCGTTTTCTAAGAGGCGTATCATTTTAGAAGATGGTGTGTTGCATCTTCCTACCTTCTCTGATTATGAAGGATTTGCGTTTGACGCAAGGGAATTTTTTGCAAACACACATCCCATCTGTGTAGAGTATTGCTCTGGAAATGGACATTGGCTCATCGCTCAGGCTAAAAAAAATCCCCTCATTAACTATATCGCTGTAGAAAAACGTTTTGAAAGAGTAAAAAAGATTTGGTCGAAAATGAAAAATGAAAATTTAAGCAATGTATTGATTGTCTGTGGTTTTGTAGAAGACTTTACAAAGCTTTTGAAAGAGGGTCAAGTGGAAGAGATTTTTGTGCATTTTCCGGACCCTTATCCAAAAAACAGACATCGCAAGCACAGGTTGTTTAAACCTGATTTTGTACAAGAAATGGCACATGTCATAAAACCAAGAAAAAGTGTGGTTGTCGTCACCGATGATCAAACCTACAGCAAAACTTTTGTCAACGTGATGTTAGAAAGTAAGCAATTTATCTCCGAATATGAAGCGCCTTTTTATAAGACCGATTTGGATTATGATTTTTCCTATTTTCTAGATCTTTGGAAATCCAAGGATAAAACCATTTTGCACTTTAAATTTAAGAGGAAAGAGAATGAAAGTTTGTCTAGACCCTAAATATGTAGATGAAGACTGTTTTGACACAGTTTGGATCACATTGGATGCAACTCAAGCAAGCACACTTCAGTGGGATACGCAGTTTGAGCTTGCAAAGAAAAGCGTTAAGAAAGGAAAAAAACTCGTCTTTTATTTGGATTTTGGGCTCCAAGACCCCTCAGTTTTATCTAGCGAAACGTTTTTGTATTCTTTGATGCTTACCATTGATCATTTCAACCAAAGATATCCCGAATTCAAGGAGCATATTGCAGCCATCTGTTTATTGAAAACAGATTTGGAATTTTATCGGCTTATCGATTGGGACTTTGAACTATTAAATGAACTTAAGAAAACGCTCAAGGTCAAGTGTGAAACCATCCATGAGTTTTTAGAAAACAAAGACCTTAAATTCAAACTCAATCTTTTTTCTTCCCAGCTCATTGCAAATCTTTTAAACCTGCTTCTTTCCCAATTACCAGAAGAGCTAGAAGCTTTGATTCTCATCGATTCCAAATGGAAAGAAGTGACATATTGTTATCAAATCCTTACGCAAAACGTCTTTTCCAATTTCTCTTTTGCTGTTAAAGATTTACCCATTGGAAAATACCAGTGGACAAAAACAGCTTTTTACAAAGGCTATTTTCTAGAAAATCCAGCACACTTGGTTCCACTTTCCACACACAATACGATCGGTTTTTTAGTCTCAAACAAGGAGACATTTTTGGAAAAAGAGCCCCAAATTTTCCAACTTACATCCAAATTGCAGAAATTGGGGATTGCGCTCACAGTGATTGAAGAAGAGCAACTCTCAGAGCATTGGCGTACATTGGATGCTGTTATTGGATTTAAGTCGCTTTTTTCAGAAAATGCTCTGCGTCAACTTCAAGGGTTTTTGGCAACTGATGGTCTTTTTTATGATCTTGATCAAGAACAACACGTTGATAGGTTTTTATCGCTTGCATCCAAAGAACTTAGTTTAAAAGTAACCAAGTTGAAAGACTTAAGTAAACAAGTGATGTCAAAATATCTGCCGCCATCAGCACAATAGGCCCACTCGCAACTTTGGGATCTAAGCGTAGCCAATGAAGAATGATGGGAAACGTGGCGCCAAAAAGCGCACTTGCCACAACCGAAATCAAAATACTTATACCTATGCAGAATGCTGCACGATATCCGCTGTAAAAAAGCAGAGCAGACAAACCTACAAACACTCCGCACACGAGTGACAACATCATAGAGATCTTGATTTCATGAAGAGATTTTGAAAATAAGCGTTTAAAAAGGAACTTGTCTCCCTGAATGCTATGGGCACTTAGGGACATGGCTTGCATCGATACAGATTCTGAAAGTCCCAATACAAGAGGAATGAAAAAAGCGAGCACCAAAAAAGCACTCAATACACTTTCAAAATAATCAATAATAATGGCGCAAACAAGTCCACCAAAAAGATTGAAAATAAGCCAAGGCATACGGTTTCTAAATCCTATCCATGTGGATCTTTTGCGGGTTTGTTCTAAGGAAATCCCCACAAGTTGGAAAATGTCTTGCTGAGCGTTTTCAGAAGCTGTGTCCATCGCTTCTTCAATGCAAAATTGCGCATCGATCATTCCACGAAAAACGCCATGAAAATCCACAACAGGCAAGGCAAGCAATTGATGTGTGACAAACAATTTCATGACATGTTCAATAGTCGCTGCAGGATTGATCCGAATAAAGTTGGTTTCCATCACATCTTTGACTCTGGTTGTAGAGGGCGTGAGCAAAAATTTGCGTGTGGGTAGCATACCGACGAGTTTATTTTTATCATTGATCACATAAAAATAACGTATTCTTTCTTCGTAAGATTTTTTGCGAATCGTTTCTAGCGCTTCTTGAATGGTTGAATCCGCTCTTAGCACTGTTTCGACAGATTTAACGTGACCTTCGATAGAAGAGCCAAAAATTTCTCTACTTTTTTTCATATTTTTTCTATGTAACAATTAATCCTTTTTTTTTAAAGCTAAGTTTCTTTTAATAGGGAAGAAAAGGAAAAAAGGTGTTTTATGTCGTTTGATCAATCTGCTTCTTACAAAATATTGGAAAAATTTGCCAAAAAACCCATCGACTTAACAAAAAATGTGCTCACCAAAGAGCGTATAGAGAATTATTGTTTACGAAGCCAAGGCTTAAATCTGTTTTATGCCACAGAAAGAGTAACTGATGAAGTGATGGATGCTTTGTTTGCTCTGGCAAAAGAGCATAATGTAGTAGACAAAATGCATGCCATGCAAAATGGGAAAGTGATCAACACAATTGAGGGCTGCACGTCTGAAAATCGTAGCGTGTTACATACAGCCATGCGTGACATTTTTGAAAATCGGATAGAACAAGACGAGCCAAAAAACGCCAGTGATTTGGCTAAAGAAGAGATGGAAAAACTCCAAGCTTTTTTACCCAACGTACATGATAAAAAACACCTTGTAATGATTGGGATTGGGGGATCTGAGTTGGGTCCAAAAGCGCTGTTTGTTGCTATGGAACCCTATATTCAAAATGGTCGAAGTGTCCATTTTGTCTCGAATGTCGATCCCGATGCGATTTATTCCACATTTCAAAAAGTGGAGCTTGAAAATACCCTTGTTATTGTGGTTTCCAAATCAGGTTCTACTTTAGAAACACTCACAAATGAAGCCATCGCACGTGATATTTTTGAAAAAGGGGGACTTAAACCCAAAGAGCATTTTATTTCTGTCACAGGGAAAAATTCACCTATGGATGATCCTAAGCAATATTTGGCAATCTTTTACATTTGGGACTATGTGGGTGGAAGATATTCTGTCACATCTATGGTGGGATGTGTGATGCTCGGATTTGCTCTGGGTTTTAAAAATATGCTTGAAATCTTAAAAGGAGCCAATAACATCGATAAGCATGTGCTTAATGCACCTGCAGAAGAAAATTTATCCTTAATGAGCGCGCTTTTAGGCATCTGGAATCGTAATTTTTTACATCATCAAACCGTGGCCATTATTCCATATTCCAAAGCCATGGCACGTTTTTCTGCGCATTTGCAACAACTTGATATGGAATCCAATGGAAAACACATTGATAAAACAGGCAATCGCGTGACCTTTGAAACAGGGCCTATTATTTGGGGAGAGCCTGGAACTAATGGTCAACACTCTTTTTATCAGCTCATTCACCAAGGCACGACAATTGTTCCTATGGAGTTTTTAGGATTTAAAACATCCCAACTCAACCAAGATCTTGATGTGCAAGGCACCACATCGCAAGAAAAACTACTCTCTAATCTTTTTGCGCAGACAATTGCGCTTGCCAAAGGACAAAAAGATGAAAATCCCAATAAGACCTTTGAAGGAAATCGCCCATCGCGTATCCTATTTGCAAAACAGCTCACGCCTTATACTTTGGGACAAATTTTGGCGTTTTATGAGCATAAAGTGGCTTATCAGGGGTTTATTTGGAACATCAACTCGTTTGATCAAGAAGGCGTGCAATTGGGAAAAATTCTGGCCAATAAAATCATTGAGCTCTTTAAGGCAAAAAGGGAAAATCGAGCACCTGAAGAATCCTTTGAAGAGGCTGAAAATTATTTAAAACTGATTGAAAAATTATGATAGAATCGACACAAACCAAAGAAAAAAAGATTTACGATAGCGTCCATGGGTTTATCCTACTTGATGCTACAGAAGCGCTTGTTTTGCAAACGCCTGCCTTTGATCGTCTGCGCTATTTGCATCAGCTGGGATGCGCTTATTTCATTTATCCAGGGGCAACGAACACCCGTTATGAGCATTCTTTGGGCGTGTTATTTTGTGCGACAAAAATTTTTGACCATCTATTTGAAAATAGTCAACTTCTTTCATCAGAAGAAAAACGTGAGTATCGCTCCATGCTAAGACTTGCTGCCATGTTGCATGACATTGGTCATTTACCTTTTTCCCATGCAGGAGAGCGTTTGGTTTTAGGTCCAGAAGGGCATGAAAAAAAAGCGATGGCTATACTAGATGATCCTTCCTTTGATTCTATTGAAATGAAAGAACAGATCAAGTGCATCGCTTTTGGTATATCTCATGACGATTGGATGATCAATTTACTCTCAGATATCATCACGCACGATTTTTTTGGTGCCGATCGTATTGATTATTTATTACGCGATGCAAAATTTACAGGACTGGCTTATGGGCATTTCGATTATGAGCAGGTGATTGATAAATTGTGTTTGATTTCGCAAGATGATGGGTGGACTTTGGGAGTCAAAGAAAGTGGCCTCGCTAGCATAGAGGCGCTTATTTTATCTCGCTATTTCATGCATCAGCGTTTGTATAAGCATGATGGTGTGATTGCCTATGCCATGCACATGGCAAAAGTCTTAGAGCGCTATTTTTTAAAGGCTTTGCAAACTGAAAATGTCAAAGACTATTTGGCCATCACGGATATTGAAATTTTGCATTTTATTCGCAATACCAAAAATGATGATCCTCATCTTATGGCTCTTCAAAAAAAAGAGCCTTTTTTTGCTTTCAAGATAAAACCTTTAGCACCTCAAGAAGAGATGGATAAAGAACTGCAAATGCTGTTGCAACCTGGCATTGAACCTTATTTTGGCACGCGCCTGCAGCCTAAAAAACAGGCTAAATTTTTTATCAAAACCAAATTGGGCCCTCTAAAATCTTCTAAAGAGCTCTCCTTTTTCTGCCAACCTGAGATTTTGAGTATCAAAAAATATTGGCTATTTGTTCAAGAATCGCTAAAGCCTTACATCTTAGATCAATCTTTCAAGACGTTTGAAATTGTTTAGATAATGTATTAAAAAAATCGGTTTTTTGGTAATTTGGAGGTACAATTTAATAACAAGGGGGATTTTATGGCTTTGTCTATGAATCTATCCCTCTAATCTTCCTACCCAAAGCATAATCATGGCAAATGCTATAAATCCCTCCCAATAACACATTTTTCTCTCCCATCTAGATTGAATTCTTCGGTATTTTCTTTTGATCCAAGCAAAAGTTCTTTCTATTTTCCATCTACAGTTTAGTCTTTTAAAAATAGGAGATACTTGAACTTTTGGAGATGAAGAAAATTTTCTTCTCGGAATGACTGGATACCAGTTTTTCTTTGCAAGATAAAGGTGTATCCAATGAGCATCGTAGCCTTTATCAGCATAAAAAAAGTGTATTTTTTTAATTGAAGGAAGCTGATCTACAAGAGTGACAAGTTGTTTTCTTTCATCACCCTTTGCTCCCGTAGATGAAAAACGAAGAGGCATTCCATTACCATCACTTATCATATGTGTCAAAACACCTTTTCCTTTGTAACCATACTCAATATTTTTTCCTCCTCCAGGCGCAGGGGGAAAAAGAGCCGTCGATGTTCAGCTGTTGCCAGTCAATTTGTTTCCTAAAATCTGCTTCTTTTAAAAGGTGCAAGAAAATCATATCAAACACCTGCCAATTGCGTAGTTTTTTTAACCATCGATGAGCTGTGGTTCTAGGAGCCCATCCTTTGCCTTTTGGTAAATCACACCAACGGCATCCTCTAATTAAAACATATAAGATAGAGTTCCAAACTTTCATCATCTTCGTTATAGTCGATAATATCTTGAAGAATTTGTGTATTTTTTGTTTCTAGCCATTGCTCATACCAGAAAATACTTTGTCCGCCTCGTGCTTTGGCATGACGCCATTTAAAATTTAAAAGAGATGACTTAACAATATTTTTAATTAATTAAAATAATTAGTTTGTTTTAATGTATTTTAATTGATTTTCAATTACAAATTCATAATAATTTCACATGCATTAATAATGTAAAAAATATTTATTAAAATAATGTAGAAAGAAAAACATTTACTACTGCACCTAAAAGAAAGGTCTCAAAATGATTTCGAATAAAATAAAATCTATTTTTAATACATCAAAAGATTGGAGTGATTTTAATGATAAAGTCAGCATCCTTTCAACGAAAGAAAAAGGCGATTGCTTTGAGCAGTTAACAAAATTTTATCTCTTAATAAACCCTAAGTACCGGACCAAACTTAGAAATGTTTGGTTACTTGAGGAGGTGCCGTTGGAAGTTAAAAAGCTTTTAAATCTTCCGGATTTTGATGAGGGGATCGATCTTATAGCGGAAACAAAAGAAGGGACATTTTGGGCTATTCAAAGTAAATATAGAGGAAATAAAAATTATTCACTCACTCGCAAAGAACTTAGTACTTTTATCGATTTAGCTTTTAACGTTTGTAAAAATATTTCACACGCTCTTATATGTACTAATTCGGTTAAAGTAAGCCATAAGTTTTCTCTTTATAAGGGAAACGTAAGCTTTTGTTCTTCAGCTGTCTGGTGTAATTTAAATACAGAATTTTTTCATAATATCAAAAAAGTGCTCAAAGGTCATATTATAGAACCAAAAAAAATAAATCCTAAAAAACATCAACGAACAGCTATAGACAAAGCTCTTCTGCATTTCAAGGATAGTTCTAGAGGAAAATTAATCCACCCGTGCTCTGCTGGTAAAACTCTAACGGCATATTGGATAGCTAAAAACATAAAAGCTAAATCAATACTCGTTGTTGTTCCAAGTCTTAGTCTAATTAATCAAACTCTTGAAGAATGGACAAATAGATTTATCGCTAATAATCTTAATGCATCTTGGATATGTGTATGCAGTGATGAAACAGTTAAAAATGTCACTCTTGATAGCGTTGAAATAGATGTACAAGATTTAGGCATTGAAGTATTTACTGATCCAAAATCCATTTCTGATTGGTTTGCAAAAGAAAGCTCCGATATCAAAGTGGTCTTTTCTACATATCAAAGTGGTATAGCTTTAGCCAAAGCAGCAAAAAGTAGCTCTTTTACATTTGACTTGGCCATCATGGATGAAGCTCATAAAACAGTTGGGCAAAAGGGCAGTCTTTTTACTCATTTGCTCTCTGATAAAAACATTAGCATCTCGAAAAGATTATTTATGACTGCTACTGAGAGACAATTTAAGGGTGACTCAGAAGAGATCTTAAGTATGGATCATGAAGATGTTTATGGTCAAACAATTCATCTTTACACGTTTAAGGATGCTATCAAAGACCGAATCTTATCTGATTATAAAATAGTCACTATAAATGTGACGGAAAAGGAAATAAAAAATCTTATAGAAAGTAATTTTTATATTAAGCCTTCTGGGAAGCATTGGAGAAAAGAAGTCGAATCTCAAATGCTTGCTGCTGTGATAGCTTTGAGAAAGGCTTATTCTAAATTTGGATTTTCTCATGCTTTATCTTACCATAGTAGCTTAGCTAGAGCCATTTCATTCAATGAAGCTCAAATATTGTATGGAAAGACATTCTTGCAGTCTGATTACTTACAAACTTTTCATGTTCAGGGAAATACACCAGCAGGTCTTAGAAGTAGGATTTTTAAAAATTTTACAAACGCTTCTATGGGGCTCATTACAAATGTGAGGTGTTTAACCGAAGGCGTGAATATTCCAAAAATTGATAGCATATTATTTGCTGATCCAAAAAAAAGTAAGGTTGATATTGTTCAGGCTGTAGGTCGTGCTCTAAGGCCTCATAAAGACAAAAAAATGAGCTATATTATAGTGCCTGTATTAATTGACGAAACTGTTGATGATTTAGATGCGATTAAAAATAAATCATTTGAAGCGATTTTACAAATTATTCGGGCTCTTGCAACTCATGATGAAAGGATTATTGAGTATTTTCAAGCTTTATCTAGTAAACCGAAAAGGGCCGCTAACAGGGATTATTATCCCTTTGAAATTGATATTCCACTCCACCAAGAAGTAGATTCTTATTACTTCCGCAATGGCATAAATCTTCTTTTGTGGGATAAGTTAGCGAAACTTACATGGAGATCTTTTGAAGAAGCAAAAATATTTATCCATGCGCTAGGTTTAAAAAATTATTATGACTGGAAAGAATATTGTAATGAAAACTATCCAAATCTACCTGAAAAACCATACGATATACCTCGGACTCCTTGGGCCGTATATGCAAATGATGGTTGGGCTTCAATGGGTGATTGGCTTGGAACAGGTTTTATAGCGACATATAAAAGAGAATATAGACCATTCTTAGAAGCGCGTAGTTTTGTTCGTCAAAGAAATTTTAAAAGCCACGCAAAATGGATTAAATACTGTCAAAACAACATTCCAGAAAAAGGATTGAAGCCTATTAATATTCCTTATGATCCTGCTACAGTTTACAAAAACGAGGGTTGGATAAGCCTAGGAGATTGGTTAGGCACTCATGCTATAGCAACAAGAAATCTGAAATTTAGACCATTTGAAGAAGCCCTATCTTTTGTACACGCTCTTGCCTTGAAAACACAGAAAGATTGGAAGTCCTATTGTCAAGGTAAGTTGCCCGAAAAAGGATTCAAGCCAGCTGATATTCCTGCTAACCCGCCTTCCACTTACAAACATACAGGCTGGATTAACTATGGGCATTGGTTGGGCACTGGATATATAAGCCCACGTTATCGACAATATAGGTCCTACGAGTCTGCCAAAGACTTTGCTCAATCTCTTAGTTTGAAAAGTTATAAAGATTGGAGAGATTATTGTGAAGGAAAGATACCTAATCAATTATTAAAACCAGATGATATTCCGGCAAAGCCAGATGGTTCTTATAAAAATAATGGCTGGATAAGCTGGGCTGACTTCTTAGGTACTGATAATATTTCTAATAGCAAGAAAAGATTTTTGCTTTACGAAGAAGCAAAAGCTTTAGTTTACCAATCAAGATTTAAAAGCGGAGCTGATTGGAAAGCGTATTGTAAAGGTACAAATCCTCAGTTTGGATTGAAGCCAAATAATCTACCCAAAGCCCCCGATCAGTTTTACAAGGAATGGACGTCATGGGGAGATTGGTTAGGCAATGGATACATAGCTTGTTCAAAACGAAAATATCGATCATTTGAAGATGCTAGAAAATTTGTTCGTACTCTGGGCTTAAAAGGACGAAGTGAATGGCGACGATATACAAAAGGCTTATTAAAGGATTTGTCGCCGTTGCCCATGGATATACCAGCAAACCCGAATCAAACTTATAAAGATAATGAATGGAAAGGTTTCGGAGATTGGTTGGGAACAGGATTTATAGCATCATATTTAAGAAAATATCTTCCTTTTGAAGAAGCTAAAAACTTTGTGCGAAAATTAGGGCTTAAAAATCAAAAGGAGTGGGGGCTTTATTGTCAGAGCAAACTTATAGGGTATAGTCCCAAACCTATTGACATTCCGTCAAATCCTTATTCTATCTATAAAAATAAAGGTTGGATAGGACTCGGAGACTGGTTGGGAACTGAAGTGATAGCTTATAGCAAGAAAGTTTACCTTTCTTTTGAAGAAGCGAGAGCGTTTGTACATAAATTACAGTTAGTGAATTCAACCGAATGGCATAGATACTGCAAGAATGAATTTACAAGCAAACCACTCAAACCAGATAACATTTCTAACAGACCAGAAATCACATATAGGAATAAAGGATGGACTGGTTGGGGAGATTGGTTAGGATTATCCTATAGACCGACTAGGAGAAAATACCGAGGCTTTGAACAAGCACGAAAATTCACATCTGAACTTAAACTCAAAACTCAAGCTCAATGGAGTCTTTATTGTCAGGGAAAGATCGAAGGTATGCTTAAAATTCCAATAGACATTCCTCTTAAGCCTGGTCGCACCTATAAAGACTTGGGGTGGAAAGGGTTTCCCAATTGGTTGGGTAATATACGTAGAGCCTCTCCAAAGTTTATTGAATATCTTACTTTCGAGAAAGCAAGGGCCTTTGTTCATAACCTATCTTTAAAAAATTACAAGGAATGGATGGACTTTTGTAAAGGTAGACGATTAGACTTAGGAAATAAACCACAAAACATACCAACTCACCCAGAAAGAGTTTATGCTAATTTAGGTTGGAAAGGTTGTGGGAATTGGTTAGGAACTACTAGATAATATTCCAAAAGCTCCTTGGATAGTATATAAAAATTCTGGTTGGGTAGGAATGTTTGATTGGCTTAACGAATAACCAATGCAATCGGAATATTATTTTTTTAATTTACAATGATAGCATAGTTTTGCTACCTAAAAAAAGGATTTATACAAATGAAAAAAAAGAAGAAAAAAAACACCAGAAAACATACAGATCCAAAGCGACCGCAAAGGCCTAGTTTTTTTAATGATTTTGTAACATGCGCTAAATGGTTGAAGCGATCGGTTTATTTAATAGTTAGAGGAAGAAAAGTAAACATCGACGGGCAAGAGAGCGTTAAGTGGATTACACTAGGATCTGGCTTCGTCGCTGCTCCCCATCGAATGATTACTGATGCGCATGTAATAAACGATTCTCAAAAAGGAGAGTTGATGCAACATAAAGAAGGAGATCAATATTACCTGTTGCAACATGATGATGACAATAATAGCCATTGTTGTATTGTTAAGCCAAAATTAGATAGTGAAATCTTTTTATATCCTGATTTTGATTTGGGAATAATATATTTAGATGAGAGTTTTTATAAGTGTGGTGAAAAAGTTTTTGTTGATCAAAATGACTTCATAAGAATATCAAGCAAAATTTTACCTATCGGTTCTGAAATCGGAGTGCTTGGCTATCCTTTATGTGAACTGGCCTTTGAAGATCGAGACTTTTCAAAACCGAAGATAGGAGGCATACTTATTCGTATTGATAAGGGTGTCGTTAATTGTAAGTACAGAACTTCTGAAACAACTTCGGTGTACGAATTTACACTTTCTTTTAATCCTGGGAATAGTGGTGGTCCAATTTTCGATGTAAGGACAGGTGAAGTAATCTCTTTAGTAAAAGGATTAAAACTAATTCCGATTATTCAAAAAGAGGAGCCCATTTCAGAAGAGAAAGCTAAGGAATTCAAGATATACAAAGAAAAAGCATACATTGAAACGCTTTACACAACATATTCTATGGGGATTGCCATTCCTTCCTTTTGGGAGATATTAAAGAAGCATGAAATTGTAAATTAGCTATGTTAAGAATGCTTTCCTAACAGTCGTCTTACTAATATTCAACTTTGCCTCTATCTCTATGAATCTATCCCGCTAATCTCTCAACCCACAGCATAATCATAGCAACGGATACAAAGCCCTCCCAATAACACATTTTTCTCTCCCATCGTGTCTGGATTCTTCGATATTTTCTCTTGATCCAAGCAAAAGTTCTTTCTATTTTCCATCTACAATTCAACTTTTTAAGGATAGGATTTGTTTTTATCTTAGGAGATGTCGCAAATCTTCTA
>JAAKFQ010000011.1 GCA_011064725.1 Chlamydiota bacterium
GGATATAACAAGAAAAATGGGCTGGAAAATATCGCCTTGCATTGACAAACTTCAAGCAAAAAAAATTGGGGAATATAAGGTTCCTTTCACACTTGTAGGAGCTCTTTTGGGGTTAGCTACAGGAGTTGTTGCTGATAGCGGAATGATGAATGTGATTGGAAGTATTCTTAAACATCACCCAAAATGTGCAACAAGTGTGCTTTTGCCAGTAGCTGCGTATTTTGCTTGGGATAAAATATAAAATATGTGAAAATTTTTAAATGTAATAGAAGGTTTTATTATGAAAGTATCGAATAATGTTGTTTATTTTGTTTCAGGAACAACACTTTTTGGAATGTTCGCTATATCGGGCATGACAGCCTATCTAGCGAATACGTTGCGTGGTACACCAAACGGCTCAGCTCCGCTTTTTGGGGCAGGGATAGGATTTGTTGCTGGAATTGCTCTTGTATTAGGAAAGGCTCTTGTAAGCAAAATGCTTCATTTTGCTCATAATCATCCAACTATTACAATAGGTGCAGTAGGTGCAACAGTTGCTGTCGGAATAATTGCTACGATTTATTTTTCAAAGAAAGAAGAATAGGAATTTTTCAAAGCTTTTGTAGACAGATTGGGCGGCTTTTTGTACAATAAGGCCGCTTTATGAAGACATTTAGTGATTTTGAACTTGAAATTTTAGGCTTTTGGAAAAAAGAAGAGATTTTTGAAAAAAGCTTGGAAAATAGAAAAGATTGTCCTCTTTTTCGCTTCAATGATGGCCCGCCTTTTGCAACAGGTTTGCCTCACTATGGCCATCTGCTTGCCTCTATTATCAAAGATTGTATTTTGCGCTATAAAACCATGCAAGGCTATTTCGTGCCAAGGCGTTTTGGATGGGATTGTCATGGGCTTCCCATCGAAAATGAGATCGAAAAGTTACATAATTTGAAAGGCAAGCATGAGATCGAAGCGTTTGGTATCGATAAATTCAATACAGAATGTCGAAAAATTGTGCTGCGTTACACAAAGCAGTGGGAAGAGACCATTGAGCGCATTGGAAGATGGGTCGATTTCAAAGATAACTACCGCACCATGGATCAAAAGTTTATGCAGTCTGTGTGGTGGACATTTAAAAAGCTCTTTGATCAGGGTCTGATTTATGAAGGTTATAAGGTGATGCCTTTTTCTACAAAATTGGGCACGCCGTTGTCTAACTTTGAGGCCAATTCCAATTATCAAGAGGTAGATGATCCCTCGCTTGTTGTCGCTTTTCAGAAGCAATATACTCCCGATACGTTTTTTTTGGCATGGACCACAACACCTTGGACGCTTCCATCAAATATGGCTTTGGCTGTGGCAAAAGATGTGCGCTACGTTAAGGTTGAGAGGCAAGGAAAGTATTACATTTTAGCAAAGCAGAAGGCAGAAGAGTTTTTTGAAGAGCTCAACGTGGTTGAAGAATTTGATGGTAATGAGCTTGTTGGGCAAAAATATGAGCCCCTGTTTGATCTGTTTTCAGATGAAAAAGAAGCATTTCGTGTGATTGGAGCCGATTTTGTCACGATTGAAGAGGGCACAGGCATTGTGCATATGGCACCAGCACATGGTGAAGATGATTTTTTTGCTGCAAAAGACAATCATATTCCCGTACGGTGTGTGATCGATGACCATGGCTATTTTATAAAAGAAGCCAAAGACTTTGCAGGGCTTTATGTTAAAGATGCCAACAAAGTGGTTATCAGTAAGCTCAAAGAAAAGGGGCAGTTGTTTTTGCAAAAAACCATCCATCACCGCTATCCCTTTTGTTGGAGAAGCGATACGCCACTGATTTATAAAGCTGTTAAGACGTGGTTTCTTAGCGTGGAAAAAATCAAAGATCGTTTAATTGCCGCTAATGAAGAAATTCACTGGATGCCAGGGCATCTGAAACATGGGCGGTTTGGAAAATGGTTGGAAAATGCGCGCGATTGGGCCTTTTCTAGATCACGTTATTGGGGAACGCCTATCCCATTATATCGTAGTGAGGAAGGGGATTTGATTGCCGTGGGTAGCCAGGAAGAATTGGAAACACTTTCTGGGGAAAAAGTGAATGATTTACACCGCGATTATATCGATCTTTTGGAAATTAAAAAGGATGGCAAAATCTATCGGCGTATTTTTGATGTGTTTGATTGTTGGTTTGAGTCTGGATCGATGCCATGGGCGCAAAATGGATATCCGCTGGATAGCCAAGATCCAGGAGTGAGTGCAGATTTTATTGCAGAAGGTTTGGACCAAACACGTGGATGGTTTTATACACTCAATGTCTTATCTGTGGCGCTTTTTGATAAACCCAGTTTCAAAAATGTGATCGTCAATGGCATCTTGCTTGCAGAAGATGGAAACAAGATGTCAAAACGGTTGCAAAATTATCCAGAGCCTACAGAGGTGATCGATGCGTGCGGGGCAGATAGTGTGCGCCTTTACATGCTCAACTCGCCAGCAGCTTATGCTGACGATTTGCGTTTTTCAAAAAGAGGCGTAGAGGTCACTATGCGTCAAGTGCTCATACCTCTTTGGAATGCGTACCATTTTTTTAATACTTACAAAACCATTTATGATTTTAAGCCAGGTGGCAAAGAGCCCAAAAACCCCAGTC
The DNA here is from genome assembly GCA_011064725.1 of Chlamydiota bacterium. Lineage (NCBI taxonomy): Bacteria > Pseudomonadati > Chlamydiota > Chlamydiota bacterium. The sequence goes on from JAAKFQ010000011.1 coordinate 2,618, forward strand.
TTTTAGACCGATGGATTTTGTCTTGTTTGCAAACCTATGTGGAAAGAGTAGAAGAGGCTTTAGAAAGCTATGATCTACCCAAAGCAGTCCACCCTAATATTGAATTTATCGAGCAGCTGACAAATTGGTATATTCGAAGATCACGTACGCGCTTTTGGCAAGATGAAGCCACACAAGATCGCCTAGCTGCATTCGAGACGCTCTATTTTGTGTTAAAAACACTCAGCTGTGTTGTTGCGCCTTTTATACCGTTTGTTGCAGAGCGGATTTTTCAAGGGCTTAGAATTGAAACAGACAAGCTATCGGTGCATCTGTGTGATTTTCCCAAATTGGAAAATTTGAAAAATCAAGATCTTGAAAAACAGATGGCGTATACACAAATGATTGTTTCTTTAGGACATTCTTTAAGAAAAGAGCAGAAAATTAAAGTGCGACAACCACTTAAAAAAGCCTTTATTATTTCTGCAAATGAAGATGCGTTGTATCACTTGACTCACCATCAAGAGATTATCAAAGAAGAGCTCAATGTCAAAGCACTTGAATTTGTGAAAGATGAAAGCGCGTTTGTAGAACTTCAAGCAGTGCCCAACTTTAGGGTTTTGGGTAAAAAAGTGGGCGCAAAAATGCCAAAATTCAAACAGAAAATAGAAAAGCTCTCTTTTGACGAGATTCAGCAATTTTTGAAAGAAGGGAAGATAGATGTGGTCGTCGATGATGTGACAATGACTTTGACTAAAGAAGATGTGGAGATTCGACGTTGTGCCAAAGAGGGACTATTTGCAAAAACAGATAAAAATATCACACTTGCTTTGGATACAGAGCTTAATGATGAGCTTATTGAAGAAGGCATAGCAAGAGAGCTTGTGAACAAACTTAACACGCTTAGAAAAGAAAAAGGCTTGGATGTACAAGATCGTATTGAGGTGGTGCTAGAAGCACCAAAAGCCATTGAAAAAGTGTTTGAAAAGCATGGCAAAATGATTCAACATGAAACGCTGACAACAAAAGTGGAATTTGGTAAAATCGATGGATTTCCAGTAGAAATCAATGAGCACAAAACTGTGATTGGAATTAAGAAGATATGAAAAGAATCTCCATTACAAAAGCAAAGCACATTTTTTGCCAAGTCGTTCGGCATTTTCTGATTGTAAAAAAGAAGCTTCCCCAATACCAACAAGACGAATTTAAAAAAGCAGCGCTAGAATTTGATGTTGCATTGAAAAAAAGAGATCGTAAACTCCTCAAACAAAAAACACAGCTTTTAAAAAATAAACAGCATCGGATTTTGCCAAAAATTACGTTTAGAAAATGCGTCGAATGGACCCTTGGATTGGTTGTGGCATTTTTTGTTGCATTTACAATCAGACAAACATGGCTTGAGTTGTATACGATTCCTACAGGATCGATGCGTCCAACGCTGCTGGAACAAGATAAAATGCTTGTGTCTAAATCAAAATTTGGCATTAATTATCCCTTCATCAATGGGCATTTCTATTTTAATTCTGAACTAGTGAAGCGTTTGCAGGTAGTGATTTTGTCTGGGAATAATTTGGATATTTTAGATCCTTGGACGCGGTTTTTAGGCGTGCTTCCTGTCAAAAAGCAATTCATCAAACGCCTTGTTGCGAAACCCAATGATCAGCTCTATTTCTATGGGGGTAAAATCTATGGCATGGATGACAAGGGAGGTGTTATTGAAGATTATGCATCACCGCTTTTAAAGGATATTGACTACATCCCTTACATATCCATGCTAGGAAAATCTAGACTTGTGGCAAATCGCACCTATGGGCCTGAATATACCTATTCTCAGTTTGGTATGCCTTTGATTAAAGCTTTTGTCACGAAAAATAACTTTGTTGCGACTGAAGTGTTTAATGGAGAAAAATGGCAGCTCAATACAGGAATGACAACGATGAATGAAAAAGGCTTTCAATATCGAGATCTTTTTGGAATGAAGCATTTCGCGAAAACAAGACTCATTACAGAAAGGGAAAAGAAGTTACTCTATCCAGAAGAAACACTCCAATCACCAACAGATTTTTTTGTAGAAATTTTTTCTCTGCCGAATTTGACGCAAGAAGCATGGGATATTCGTTTAGATCCTACAGGAGTCAAGATCATTACGCTCAAACCTATAATCTCTCTGCTTCCTTTAGAAGAAAAACATTTAGATCGCATCATGGAGCATATCTATACGGCGCGCTTCATTGTACAAAACAACAAGGCGTACAACTATGATCATTTTAGCACTTTTCCTAGCATTGATCCAAAGTTTCTTCCCAATTTTGTAGGAGTGGAAGATGGGACATATGAATTTTTGGATGGAGTGTTGTATAGAATTGATTATTTTGGAAATCGCAAACAAATAGACAAAACCCATCCTCTTTATTCAAAATCGATTGCCAACGTGCAAAATCTCTTTAATTTTGGGATTGGGTTCTATCAATATTTTTCTCCAGAATACGGCAATGATTACGTGCCCAATCGTGTTGCTTATTATAACATGGGAGATCTCTATTTACTCGGACATAAGGTGTTCGATCAATCTGATAAAGTCCTTGTTGAGTTTGTAGAAGCTCAAAAAAAGCGTCAGCAAAACGTGTCGGCATTTTCATCGTTTGCTCCCTTTATTGATGAAGGGCCGCCTTTGAAAGATGGAAAGCTTGACAAATCATTAATTCGAAAATTCGGACTGAAGATTCCACAAGATTATTACTTAATGCTTGGAGATAACCACGCAATGAGCGCAGATTCAAGAGATTTTGGATTTGTCCCTCAAGATAATATTATGGGAACACCCATGTTTAAATTTTGGCCCCTGCAAGATTTTGGTGCGATTCACCAAGCCTCCTCCAAGCACCTGACATTTTCTAACATCTTCATGTGGCTTATCGTCCTTGTATGTTTGATTTTGTACAAACTCTACAAAAACTGGCGCTATCGTCACTTCATAAAAAAAATAAAATAATTTTTATTGTAGTTTTTATTCCTCTTTTAATTTACAATGCTGCCAAAATTTAAGGAGGTTTTATTATGACTAACGTTGGTGAAGTTAACTCATCTGAGCTTGAAATCACTCAAATTGAAGAAGAAGATACATCTATTCAAAAAGAGGAATCAAATGTTTTAAAGAAAGCCGCTTTGGTTGGAAGTGGATGTTTAGCGCTTGTAGCTGTAGCGGCTTTAGGGCTTTATTGGCATGGAAAGCTAGGAGATGTTGCAAATACGATGGGTTCTGCAGCTTTAGAGGGTGCAAAATTATTTGGAAAAACAACCATTATTACCATTGCAGCTGGACTCGGTGTAGCCACAGTTGGGGCCATGATTTTGGGTGGTATTGTTCTAGTAGGGATGATTGCAATAGATAGAATCAGCAAAAAACTAGAAGAACATCATGTGTTTGATCAAGTGAAAGAAGGAATAAAAGAATTGAAGAAAGGAAGTGAGATGTTAGATGGATTTGGTGAAACATTAGAGTCTAACGATGACAAGATCGAAAAAAAATGTGTCTATTCTTCTGAAGGGGTGCAAGCAGACGATGATGAAACAAAAATACCTGTGTTTATACAAATTAATGTTAAAGATATCATTGGAGAAGATATCTCTGCAAAAAAAATACAAAAACTTTTGAAAGCCTCTCAGATGAAAGAATTTGCAGATGGTCGTGTCAAAGGACTTATTTTAAATATTAATTCTCCTGGCGGAAATGCACAAGAATCCCATCTTATTTATCGTGCTATAAAAGAGTATAAAAAGAAGTACAAAATTCCCGTGTATGCATTTGTTGGAGGTACGGTGTGTGTTTCTGGTGGATTTTATGTGGCTTGTGCAGCAGATAAGATTTATGCATCAAAAACAAGTCTTATTGGATCTGTTGGGGTTCGTTCGGGAACGTTTTTTAATTATAAAGAGCGAATGGAGAAAAAGGGTGTAGATGCAAAAACGTTTGCAATAGGTAAAGGCAAGGATGATTTGAATCCTAATAGACATTGGGAATCTGAAGAAGGAAAAAATAGAGAAGACATCATGAAGTTTGTTTATGACACATTTTTGAATGTTGTTGTAAAAAATAGACCGCAACTTTCAAAAGAAAAGCTGATAGAAGAATATGGCGCAGGAGTATTTCCCGCAAAAGAAGCAAAAGAATATGGTTATATTGATGAAACAAAAAGTTATGAGAAAACTATAAAAGATTTAGCACAAGCTGTGGATTTAGACGAAACGCAAGCTTATCAAGTCATACAATTTAAACTTAAGAAAAAGCCCTCTAAGAATATCTTCGATCTTCTAACAAAATTGAATGCAAATACTGCTGATACTGTTTCTCCAAAACCTCAAGTATATTATTTATAACTGATGTTACGCAGTAAATTCTGTTTAGAGGGGGAGCGAAAGAAACGAGATACAAGTATCGTGACGAAAAGGCAACTCCGAGAGTTGAACAAGGCGCGATGCGCCGTAGATTGTCTCTTGTAGCTCTCCTGTGGACAGAAGTGAGTAGCGTAAGGTTAGTTTTGTAAAAACCTAGCCAATAATAGAATCTCTGAAGGTAGTACAGGCTAGCTCAAAGAAAGTATTTAAATCATTTATATAGGGATCGATATAAGCATTAAATTGTTCTAGCTCTTCAATGTTAGAAAATCTATGCAAGCATCTTGCTCTTTTCAATGCGATGATTTTTTCTTCTGCTGTGCCAAACTCCTTCATGCAGATGTATAGTTTAGCTTCTAAATGGTTCAAAAAAAAGGGAGAAAAGAGGTAAGGATACTTTGTAGCGTCTGTAGGATGACTTTTTACAAAAGCTTTGGCTTGTACAACTTTATCTAGAAAATTTTTAAAGATTTCTTTTGGAGGAACCCAATACAAAAAATCGTCAAAATCAAACCACTCTTGCGTAGGATTTTTCCGGTTTCTTTGAGGAGTGAAATTAGGTGTAAAATGCCTTAAGTGATAATCCACATAAAGACTATGTACTGTGTGTTGTATACCCTCACAGCACAAATCAAAAGTATCTGCAAGCGTGCTTGCACATTTAGAATAGGTTAAACATTCTTGAGTTTCAGGAATATAGTGCGCTCCATAGACACAATCACCTCTAAATCCATAGAGTGCTTTTTGGGGATGAATGATTCTTAAATACGTCATAAGGAGTAGATGTTTCAAAGAATTGTTATGGGGATCTAACTGCACACACTGTTCTAGAATATTGCAAGTCCATGCATTGACTCTACTTGATGGATAGTTGGTTTGGTACATCAAAAGAGCATAAAGAGCGAGATAGACCTCTTGTGGGTCTTGACTTGTTAATTGGACGGGAGAATCAAAGAGTTTTTCTAGTTGTTGGACGGGTATGTTATGGAAATCAGTCAGAAAATCAGATTTTAATGTATCAAAATAGGGACATTGAAGATTGGAATGGCGATGTAAATAATACATGATAGTAAATAAAAAAAGTTTACAATAGCTTGATGTAGAAAAATAGAGGGCTGCTTTAAAAAACATGATTTGATTCAAAATAACTTGAGTCTTTGGATCGAATTTGATTTGAAAAAGAGTCTCTTCTAGCTGTATTTCCAAATCTTGTTTGTTAGGAAAATCAAAGTAAATTCCAGAACATAGATCAAAAAAGACGGTTTGTTTGAATTGCACATAAAATTCTTGTGAAATTTGACCCAAAAATTTTTCAGGCAGTGAAAAACTGGTTGGGGGGCTAAAAATCACGCGTGTTGCCATTCATATTCCTTGTTTGATTAAACAGGATACCACAAAAAGACGCATCACTCAAGCTTTAAAATGTCAGACTCGATGCATTTTTCAGGATGGGATTTTGAAATGATTAAAAGACGCAATCGTTTGATGTTGAACTTGTTGATATCTGAGATTGCAATATGGATATGGGTGCCCAAAGAGTCGTTTTGTGAGGTAAAAGCGATTTTGTGCATGGAAGTGTCATCTGTAATGTAGCAAGCATAATCATCTGTTTGAATTTTAGGAAGCGTCAAAACAATCTTTTCTTTGAGAACTTTGGGCGCTTGTACAAAATACAAAGGAGATAAGGGCAGGGTTGTTTTAGGAGAAACGAGATTTTGTCCACAATCGATAATATGGAGTTTTGCTTTAATAGGAGCGCCTTTGACTTCAATCCATACAGGAAAATAGAGAGTATCTAAAAAATAGACCTCTAAGACCTTGTTTGCAATATCTGAGCCGTCCTTTGGCCATCGTGCTTTGTAAACAGAAATTTTAGGGTGTTTGACTTTTAAGATTTTGGGAAGGGGAGGGATCCAACAATTACGCATATCAGGTTCTTCTTTGGGTGGAGGATTGCCTACCTTGCGTCGTTTATTATTTGGAATTTCTTCAAATTTTAAGTTCATCAACGTGGTAAAAAAATCAAAATCGTCTTGTCGATTTAAATAGGCGTTATGAACAAACGAATAACTTTCGATGACAGCGCCAGAATGAAGATCGATGTTAGAAAAGATCCATGATGTATGGCCCAAAGCTCTTTTAGTTACCCAAGTGTGCCAATCGGTATTTTTAGGATTCACTTCAGAAAGAGGAAAGGCAATTTCTTCGATGAGCATGTGGTCGGTGTCTTTAGAATTGATATGAAAAAGCGTCGCATTACCCTTTTGTGCAATAATAAAAAAATCACCCTTTTTTGAATCATTAAAACGATTTTTTAAATAAATGGAATCTGCAAAGCCTTTAACAGTAATAAATAAAGAAACAAAAACAAGAGCTAAATTTCTAATTAACATGTCTATAATTTAACTTATAATTTAATTAATTGCAAAATTAATTATTTTCTTGCATTTAGAGGGGTGGAGGAAACAATGAGACTGGCGTGTCTTTTTATCACAGCTGCATTTGGGTGGGCTCAAGTTGACAATCCTGTTGTCATTCAAGGGGATGCGAGTATTCAATCCAATCCCAATGAGATGATTATATGCTCGAATTCTGATAAGACCATCATCAATTATGAGCGTTTTGATGTTGCAAATGGTGAAACGATCAGATTTCAACTACCCAACCGCCAAGCTTGTGTACTCAATAGAGTACAAGGCGCATATCCTTCTAAAATTGAGGGTGCCATTTTTAGTAATGGAATTGTCTATTTTGTCAATCCATATGGCATTGTTTTTGGACCCAACTCTACAATTAAAGCTGCGCAATTTTTTGCAGCATGTGCGCATATTTCAGATCAAGATTTTTTAGAAAATCAAGTGCGTTTTACACAGGTTCAAGGGCAGATCGAGAATTTGGGCAAAATAGAGGCAGATCAAGTGCACCTCATTGCAAAAGACATCTTCCAAAGAGGACAGATCGTAACAAATAATGGATTTGTTTCTTTGAGTTCTTGTGATGAAGTGGTCATTGGAGAGATGGATTCTAATATCACCCTGCATTTTGTGCCTTCTAAGAACACTAAAAAGAATCAAATAGAGGTGGATGGGAAAATTGAGGCGATGCAAGCAAAATTTTCGGCAGCAGACATGTTTGGTGCCATGATCCATATCAAAGAAACAAGCGATTTAGAAATTCAAGCATTGCATATTGATGCAATCGCCTTTGATATGACAAAGGGTGAAATAAAAATCGACACAGGGCTTATTTTGGAAAGTCTTAGAGTGGATGCAGATACAACCTATTTGAAAGGGGAACATCACTTAAGTGGCAATACGACAACATTTGCTACCGATGTGGTTTTGGGGGCCAATACCTCTATCACAGATGCAGGAAGTATCATCTATGAAAAATCCGTCTCTAGCGCAACAGGTATGTTTTACACATTGACTCTAGATGCTGGTAGTGATGTAGACATTAAAGGGAGTGTGGGAATAGATTTTCTGCATGCACTTGGAGCATTAACAATCAAATCGTGTCAAAACTTAAATCTATTGGATACGGTATATGCGCATAAAATCGAGCAAAAAGTCGGATTTCTTGATACGCACATTGTCGGTCCTGTTTTTACATTCTCTCCTTTAGGTGATGGAGGAAATGTCAAAATAAAGACCCAGGGCAACATTTTTGTCGACAAAACGATCGATACAAGACCAGATCTTTTTTCCACTACAGGATTATTTGGAGGAAATGTCACTCTTGATTCCAATGCGTCTGTGATTGTCCACGATATTATCACAGATGGAGGGAAAAATGTTTTAGTACCAGGTACTGGTGGAAATGCGGGGCATGTCACGATTAAGGATAATCCCGACATGACAATTACAGATAAAATTTCATTTTCTCCGGTAGGAAGGATTGGACTTTTTGGATCGATCTCTGCTCAGGGAGGACAAGGTTCTACTATTGGATTTGGTGGAGAGGTAAAAATTTCAAGAAATAGAGAGCAATTTCCAGATATTGCAACCGTGTATTCCAATCCTCAAGGATCAGACCTCACCATTGAAGCCGCTACCATTCGTTTTCATGAAAATAGCGTTATCACTTCTTTTGGAAGCATTATTTTTACAGCGACAAATAAGCTTACGGTTTCAGATCACACTGCGGTCAATAATGTGCAGATCTCTGCCAACAACCTAGACGTGTTAGTTCATTCTATTGGGGGAATTTGTTTATCCAATGGATCAAGGATGAATAGTTTGTCTGTACATTCTTCTGCAGGGGGAAAGGTGGATCTTTTCTTTCCTGTGCAAAATATCAATTTCATCGGTTTTGGTGTCGTTGATCTTATTGTGAATGAACTCAACCTTGATCTTTTGGGAAGATCAAGACTTATGGATTTCTTGCTTTTTGGAAATACACCTTTAAATTTTAATCCTCTTGCCTTTGAATCTTTGATTTTAACCAAGCCTGACTATTTAACCACACCCTATCGTTTGCAACCCACCTATCGAAAGATGAAAGCATTTTCGGTGACTGATTCTCCTAGTATTGATGCGCTGGCAGCTGAAATTGATGCGCTTATTTTTAGACAAGACCTAACACTCATGGGAAGTTGGAATCAGTTGAGACGGGTGATTTTAGAGAAAAATCCTGTCGATACGGTTGTATTGGTCTATACGCAACGTTTGAGAACAGGGACCTTTTCACCGATGCGTTTTATTGAGCAACTGCGTTTTTCTGCACGAGGAAAAAATGCGCTTGCTCATATCACACAAATCATTGACCTTAAAGAATCCATAAGCAGCCTAAACACTCCTTTATCAGAAAAAACGACTGCTTTGATTTCAGAATTCACACTTCCTAGCACTTTAACAAAAGAACAATGGAAGGATGTCAATATCGTAGTCGAAGATAAATTAAACCCTTCTTCTTTGAACTAGTTTTTGTCAGATTCGGCTGTTTCTTCAGCAGGTGTTATTTCTTTAGCTGTTGTTTCTTCGGCTGTTTCTTCAGGTGGTGTTATTTCTTCAACTGTTGTTTCATTGGATGGAGTCTCTTCTTCATTAGACACAGCTGTTTTTGGATAGAACTGAGCACTAAATTGTTCAAAAAGAGGAGCTGCGTCATCGCGTGGATTAAAACTCGCTTTGACGGCAAACACCTGATCATCATGACTTAATTTACAATCAAGGAAGACTTTGACGTGAATTTTATCTAGTGCATCTAATACAAATTTGAAGTTTTCCATTTTGAGAGGAGTGATATTTTCTAATACGCATTCCATTCTATAATTGAAGAGGGCGAATTGATTTTGGAATGTTTTTAAAGTTAAAACAAAAGCTTCCTCAAGCCACAGCTTGGTTGAAGAATTTTGATCTAAAGAAGCCATGTTCAGATCTCCAAAAAGTTCATCAACGGGAAGATAAAATTTGGCGATTTCTTTTTTGCGATCGTATTCGACTTTTGTTAAGTAGCTAAAAGGAACAATGGTATTTTGAAAAAAGGCTTCTTTTAAAGCAGGATCTAAAACCCAAGGATGATTTTTTAATACAAGTAGAGCTTTGATAAAAGGCATTTTGATGTTGCCCGTGTCAGCAAGGATAAGCTCTGCATTAAACAGTGTGAAGGTTAGAAGAAACAAAACCGCAGAGTTGTCTTTAAATGTTTCAAAAGTTGAATCAATTGATCCTTGACGAAATTGTATGGAGTTCTCTTCATCTAAATAAGCAATTTTATGAAAGAGTACTTCTGAAAGCTGGCGTATTTGCTCTTTTGTATCGTCACTGAAATAGACAAAGTCTTGTGTGCAGAACATTGTTTTTTCTAAAGTCAGCAGCTCTTCAGGAAGCTGTGTGTTTTCAAAAAAAGTTTGAATCGATGTGGATTGATATTCTAAAAATCGCACCATTTCGTCTACAGAATGTAACATTTTTTGTTCATCTGCACCGAGTTGAACATGGTCTTGCTCTATCAATTCTTTAATATGCGCCACAATAGAAGTTAAATGTTGAAAATCCTTGGTTCTAAGTTTTTTAAGTCTCGGAATCACACACTCATCTAGCATTTTTGTGTCTGTGAGCGTTGTATCTACATATTTTTTGGTTTTAGTTTCATAAAGTAATTCTTCGAATTTTCTCGTGATTTTATACATGTCATAGGTTTGTCCATCCTCTTTTTTGAAGTAGTGTCCCAGCAGTCCTTCTTCAAAAGTCATATCTTGAACAAAATCTTTAAAGTCTGCAATGGATTGAACGGATTCTAAGTGTGTTGATGTTGTCATAAAAAACCCCTTTTTGAGAAGTTATTCTAGCTCAAGACATAGATTAATGCAAATCCATTCGTAAAAAATGTTTAAATTCGTTAGATTGAAAGTAGGGGTGATGGAAGATGAGAGGCCTCGTTGTTGCCTTAGTATTTTTGAGCGCAGTATTTGCATCTGAGGATAGCCAAAAAGAGCATACCTATAAGCTACCTAAATTTTCTGTGGTGGTAATGGATGAAGCTGCGAAATTATTCTCTTCGCAAGAGTTGCAAAAGTTGCCTTTAACATTTGGTTTACAAAATCACACGTTTTTAGTTCTAAAAAATATGCCTGCCACCATCTATTCGATCGATACACTCAATCAACTAGGTTCTTCCTACTTAATCACAGATACAGCCCTGCAATCGATGTCAAGACAACTTGTGCAGCATTTTACTGATCAAGGGATCATTGGGGTCTATGTCAATGTAGATTTTACCTTTGAAAAAGGAGCGCTTTCTTGTGTCATTTTTCGTGTTTTTGTTGCTCTGTGTGATTCTACGCGCACTCTAACTCCAAGTATTTGGCCAGGTCAACATAATGTAGACCAGTACCGGTTTAAAAACATTCGAAGAGATTCTCCCGTCAAATCCATGGATCAAAAAGATTTAAAAAAGAGTGTGGTGAATAAAAATACATTGGATGAATATGCCCTTTTTCTCAATCGCTATCCCAACAGACGCGTCGATATTCAACTAAGGCCTTTAGAACAAAAAGGCGTAGTGGGGATTGATTATGTCATTACCGAAAAAAAACCCTGGCGTGTGTATTTAAATTTAGCTAATTCTGGAACAGAGCAGATTGGTCGGTGGGTGTATAGCATGGGATTTATCCATACCCAAGCCTTTTTGGCAGATTCCACATTTAGAATGGACTATGCAGCTTCAAATAAACGACGTTTTCATTCGTATGAGATGAGTTATGATGTGCCTTTTTTCAATGTGCATAGATCTCGCATCAGAGCCTATATTAGCTTTAATAAATTCTCTTCTTCTCAACTTTCTCTTCCCAACCCAGAATTTAGAGGAAGTCAGACAAAAGTAGGCCTCCAATTTTACCAAAATTTTTATCAAAAACACACTTTTTTTATCGATTGGATCTTAGCTCTTCAATATCGTTATATCAAGGGTATCAATTCTTTGCTCAATCAAGATGGACAAGCTAGATTTTTGCTGCCAAGGGTTGCGCTTAGATTTGATTTGGATGCGATCAATACACGCACCTTTTTTGAAATGGGATTGAGCACGACGATCAATGGATTTATGGTAGGATCGAGAAAATCTCTGCAAAATTTAGGGCGTTATGATGTGGACAATCAATGGTTTATTGTTGATGGCAAACTCAACACATCCCATTATATCAATTTGCATCGTGCAGAAGACAAAAACTATCCAAAAGTGCATGAGATTTGCCTTGAGGCGAATGGACAGTATGCTTACAATTATCGGTTAATTCCAGAACTCAAAGCTGTTGTGGGGGGGATGTATAGCGTGAGGGGCTATCCCAATTCTTTTGATTCAGGAGATAGTGCTTACGCAGCGCAAATTGAATATCGCTACCATTTACCAAGGGGGTTTAAGGTCAATCCCAATCCTAAAAAGCTTTTTGGCAAGACGTTTAGAGTGGCGCCTCAAACTTTAGGTGGGGCTACAGATTGGGATCTTGTGTTTAAATTCTTTTCAGATAATGGCTATGTATATAATAACCGACCCTTAGCAGAGATCAATACGTTTATGCTTTCAGCAGGAGGAGGGATAGATTTTTCCCTTTTTGACTATTTGACTTTGAAAATGGATGTAGGTGTGGTGCTAAAAAATACAAACGGCACTCCTGTATTTAATTCAAATACGGGAAATGTGGAAGCTGTATTTGTCAAACAAGGACACACACGCCTGACATTTAGCGGAACTTTGATGTATTAACCTGAATTTAAGAATTTAGGTTATGCGCTTGGCCAGTCATCAAAGACAAACTTTCCGTCTTTTAAGATCACTTCGCCATCCGCTTCAACAGTGCCACCTTTTCTAAGGTCACAGATCATATCCCAGTGCAATCCAGACATATTTTTATTACCTGTTTCTGGATAACCAGAGCCCAAAGCTGCATGAAATGTGCCTCCAATTTTTTCATCAAAAAGAATGTTTTTTGTGTGCTCTTTGATTTGAAAATTGGTACCAATAGCAATTTCTCCAAGTCTTTTAGAGCCTTCATCTTGGTGGATCATTGCTTTTAAAAAATCGAGCCCTTTACTTGCTTTGTAATCCACAACAACACCTTTTTCAAAAGTCAGTTCAATGTCATGCACTTCATGACCTCGATAGATGGCGGGGAAAGAATAATGTACATACCCATTCACGCCGCCATCTTTAGCAGTTAAATTGGGTCCTGTAAATACTTCTCCATCTGGAAAATTGTTTTTTCCACAACAACTTATCCATTTCATATCTTCGACATTCACTTCTAAATCAGTGCCATTGTACGCCTTGAAACGTAGCATTTTTTTTGTATTTAGAAAATTGGCAACCTTTTGCTGTTTGACATCGATTTCTTTCCAAATTTTGACAGGATCTTTGTGGTTTAAATAACCTGCATTGAAGACAAATTCTTCATACTCGTCTAGACTCATTTCTGCATCTTGCGCGCTGGCTTGTGTAGGAAACAGTGTCCCACACCAGTTTAATTCCTCTTTTCCTGCACGTTCCATAAATATTGATGAGAGTTCTTTTTTGGAAGCAGAGTTGAGCGCTTGTTTTGCTATAGAGGTGTGCGAAAGCGCTTTTGTATTTACTTCTGACCAGATACCAATGTAGGCGTCGATGGTTTTTGTGGTATGCAAATCAAGCTTGGAGCAGTATTTGAGCTGATCTTCATTGGCATATTTGAAAAAAAGCGGTTTTAAATGATCCGGGCTGAGTTTTAAATCTACATAAGCACCTTTTTTGATCAATTCCACATAAATGGCATCGATAAGAGGCATGGCAACAGGATCACTTTTGATCATGACCAGCTGTTTTGGTTGAATAGTGCAGCTATACTCTACAAGAATAGAGGCCAATTTTTCCAATCTAGGATTTTTCATAAAATTCCCTAAGAAGTTAAAAAACAGAATATTAGGGCAAAAAGTTTTTTTTAACAAGAAAAAGTTTTTGATAAAACCTTAAATTTTTTATGGTACGGTTAGGAGATATATTATGATGTGGCGCATATTTTTATTAATTTTGGCTGGATTTTCGCTAAGTTTTGGCGAAGAAAATGCCGGTCAATCGGATCAGTTGAATCAAGATATAAAGAATCTTGAAAAGAGGAAGGAATATTTCGAAGCGACAATCAAACGCACAAAAAGAACAGCGTGGAGATTGGAGTTTCAAGATCCTGGTTATTCAAGACAACTTGACCAACAAGCAAAGATGTATCAACAAGAGTTAGATACAGTCAATGCTGAGCTTGCAGAAAAGTATCAAGAAAGAGATGCTCAGCCAGGCCAGTAACCTGATGTTTAAGCGTCAGTCTTATCTTTTTTGAAAACAGGTTAATGGGGTTACCACTGACTCTGCATATTCATTCCAACCTATAGGAAGGCTGCGAAGAGCGATCAGGGAAAATAAAATCATTCCATAATATCATCATTCAAACTAATTCATAAAACTAGTGTAAAGATGCTCAAGATTCTGTGCAATTTGAGTGATAAATTCCAGTTAAGATCAATAAAAAGCGTATTTTAATAAACATTTTTGTGTTACTGTTGTTTTGCTTTTTCGTGAGGTAAAAATGAAAAAACTACTTTTTACACTATTTGTTTGTATGTTTTCTGTATGTGTTCATGCAGAACATTCTAAAGAAGTTCAAAGAATTCAAAAAGCGACTTCCAATATGAAGTACATTTTATGTATAGACGGTGGAGGAAGCAAAACGACTCTTCATATCATCGATTCTCAAGGTATTGTTCAAGAACTAACTTCTCAGGGTCAAGTTGTGGAGATGACTAAAGGGGGATGTGGGAACATCAATTTTGTAGGAAAGGAAGGGATGAAAATAACTTTTCATCAACTCTTCGATGATTTGGAAATTCACGGGGTTCCTATATCTGAACTGTCTACTCAATGTGCCATTGTCACAGGTATGGGAGGGCTTGGAGCTGTTCAGAACCAAGAAGCTGTCTGTGAGTTATTGGAGGATTTTGGTTTTTTAAAAGAGCACATTGTGCCCCTGTCAGATGCGGCGCTTTCATTAGAAGTTGTAGGAGAAAAAGGCATCATTTTGATTTCTGGGACAGGTTGTATTGCTTTTGGTAGAGATGGAGGAGAAACAAAAAGAGTGGGGGGATTTGGCAAACTCATTGATGATAGCCCTAGTGGTTATGGGATTGGACAATTTGCAATAAAAAGTACACTTGAGGAAGAACAAGGATATGGCACACCGACACTTTTGACAAAAATGATCAAAGAACATTTCAAAGTAGACCGTATTTATGACATTGTTGTTCCCATTCATAGCAATGAGATTGGCCAAGACCAAATCGCAAGCCTTTCTAAAGGTGTTTTTGAAGCAGCAAGACAAGGTGACATCGTTGCCAATAAGATCATTGCTAAAACAGCAAAAAAGTTGGGGCTCGTACTTAGAAATTTGTTAATGCTACTTCAAAAAGAAATAGATTATAATGTCTATTTGATAGGAGGGCTCTTTTTAGATGAAAGTGCAAATGCATTTATTGAAATGATCAAAAATACAAAAGCGCTTCTGGCGCATCTTCAAGAAAATAGACAAGAAATTTGTTTTCATAATATTGCAGATCGTCCAGGAGCATTGTTTGCAATGCAAAAAATTTTGGAGCATTTGGGAAAATAATTTCTTGCAAAGTTTTTGGAAAATGTCTAAACTCCCTAGAAATTATGCCAAATCGTAGGACATTAAACTTAAAAAAAACAGAAGATTTCCCTTCTGTTTTTTTTTGCCAAAATTAAGGAGGTTATTTTATGTATAAATTTTTAATAAGCTGTCTATTTTTAATGGCAGGATTTGCTCAAAATCCCTATTTAGAAAAACAGCTTTTTGTTATTCGAAACCCCCAAACAAACCGTGTGGAGTTTAGAAAAGCGATGAAAAAAATTGGTGAAAGTTTAGCTGTAAGAATTTCTAAAAACTTATCCACAAAAACAGCAAGCATTAAAACGGTCTTAGAAAAAAGTGCCGATCACCAGTTGCTGGATGAGGACTTGGTCCTAGTGACCATTTTAAGAGCAGGTCTACCTATGCTCAATGGAATGATGAAAGTCTTTCCAGATGCAGAAATTGGGTTTTTAGCGATGAAACGCAATGAAAAAACGCTACTTCCCACGGTGTTTTATCAAGGAATGCCTTCTTTGAAAGGTAAAACAGTGATCATTGCAGATCCCATGATTGCTACAGGGGGAAGCATGCTCGATGCTGTTAAAATTGTAGAATCTTTGGGCGCGAAAAGAATCATTGTTGCAGGAGCGATGAGCACCGATCATGGCATTGGAAAAATTAAGCAGTATAAAAGCGAAATTCCCATCTATTCAGGTGTCATAGATCCTTTATTGAATGAAATAGGCTATATTGTTCCAGGTCTTGGTGATGCAGGTGATCGATCCTTTGGATTAAAAATCGACTAATTGTCTAGAAATTAGGAAGAAAGCTTGAAAAATTCAGGCTTTCTTCAAATTCTAATCGTTAACTTTTGAAATGAAAAATCTCATCTTTTCATATACGTGAATTGCTGGAGGTCGCTTTTTTGTTCAAAGACATTAATTGGACATACCCTATGTTTATACGTTTTGCTTGAGAAAGACCAAGTGATTTTAAGAATTGATCTATACGCTGAAATTCCTCCAATACGGAAGGGGAATTTCTTTCGATGACTTCGATTTCCACAAAAGAACCGAGCTCGTCTACTATATCTAAATTGATTTCAAGTCCCTGAAACTGAAATACTTTTCTTGTCTTATTGATATGGCAGTTTTCTTCAAATCCTAAAAGCTGAAAAATCTTTAAAAGCTTTTCGCTGTCACTAATTTCGATTTCGTATTCGTCACAGTATCTTTTGTCTTCTTTAAAATTTAACTTTTTGAAGCAAAGTTGTTTCTTATCTTTCATTTTGCGTATTCTTAAGTAACGAGTTTGTATGTTTTCTTCTATCCAATCTATTTTAGGATGTGTTAAGTAAATTTCTTCATGAGATTGTACTTCTTGAAATTTAGTATTTTGGTTTAACCATTTTTCAAAAATATGTAGTTGGGCATCTGTTAATTTGAGCTTTACTTCAATTTCTTCATGACTTTTTTCTGCAATTGTATTCATTTGCTATTTCCTTAAAATTTTTTACCTTATCCAAGGGTATGTTGTTTAAGCTTAATAAGCAATTTTGTAAATAAACATCATATTCCAACCTTTTGTTTTAGTAGACGATTTGGTTGATGCACCATAAAATCACTTTTCTCTCGCAAGTAAATTTGGACTTTATTCAAATTGTTTCTAAAATATTTTCATAAGTTTCATTCATTTGCGGAAAAAATGCGGAAAATCATGAATTAAAAAGTGAACTTATGTAGAATTATTTTTTAATAAGACTAATCCAGGTGTAGAAAGTTTGAATAATCAACTAGCAGATAGTTCTTTAATTCTCTATCAAACAGATGATGATCAAACTCGTATAGAAGTTCATCTTATCGATGAAACAGTTTGGTTAAATCAAGCTCAGATGAGTGAGTTGTTTGACAAAGATAAGCGGACGATTTCTGAACATATCCAGCATGTTTTTGAAGAAGGAGTATTACAAGAAGATTCAACTGTCCGGAAATTCCGGATAGTTCAAATGGAAGGATCTCGTGAGGTTTCTCGTTAAATAGATCATTACAATCTCGATGTTATTATTTCAGTTGGTTATCGTGTGTGCCCTCATAGAAGAAAAAATTATTCTGTTCTATTGCATTTTTTCGTAGAATTTCTTTGAAATTTCCTCGATTTTGTGAAATACGGTCATCATCAGTGGATAAACCTTTATGTTCGTATCTTTAAATACAAAGTCTACCCACTCAATAACTGCGACTTCAAGTCCTGACGTTTGGAGAGGAATCCAAGTGTTTGGATCAAATGTCACTGGGACCCCATTAATTGAGATCGTCGCTCCTTGTGACGTTGTTATTGCTCCAGCCAGCGCGGATATTGTTGGGCCTCTGCCTTTGAGTCCAACACTATAGGTTTTGCTTGATGTTCGTTGTTGCTCCGAAAGCGAGTTATGTTTGTTATCATTCACAATCTGGCATAGATCACACAACCATGTATCGCCACATACATGTGGTTGTATAGCTTCAATCAAGGAATAAATATCTGGGCGGACAGTCTTTAGGTCTGGCAGATTTTTTTGTATCGACTTATTGAAGTCCTGTTCGTTCTTGCCGTATGGAAAGCAAATTCTTTTTCGCGGTTTCAAGTTATTTTTCTCTCGATGGGGGGCGATTATAGTTTCATAGATATCTTGGGCCATGTAATCTAGGCACGGTCTTAAATTTCCCATAACAATCGTGACGTCAATGCGGAGAAAATCAGGTATAACCTTGTTTTGGAGTGACTGATCGTAAGAGTTTTTGATCTCTAGTAAACGATCCTTAACATCTGCTAGGAGAGATTTAATGTCGTCGTAACGCGTCATATATTACCGATGTCGAATTATTATTAAAAGTGTGGGGCAAGCTGGAATTGAACCAGCGACCGGCGGGTTATGAGTCCGCTGCTCTAACCACTGAGCTACTGCCCCAACAAACTCTGACATCAGCTATCAAAAAACCATAACATTTCGCAAAGTCTTTGTCAAAAATCAATATTTTTGTATGGTGACGAAATAGGGGTGTTAGAAAACCTCGGTGGGGAAAATTAGCGTGTCGAAATTGCGTATTATTCAATGCATTGCCATCTGCTTGTGTCTGAATCAAGCCTATTGCCAAGATCTTACTCAAAGAGAATATTCACCACCCAGTCTAGCAGATAGCATTCCACCGACTAACTGGGATGAAGTCAGCGATAAAAAACTCGAAGGCTATTTGCAAGCGCTTATCGACATGAACTACTATGAATCTCAGGTCGTCGTCACCGTCAAAGAAGGTGTCGTCTATTTATCCAATCTTCCAAAAAACAAATTGCTTGCAAAATCCATCATTTCCTACGTTAAAGAGCACCCTGGTGTCAAAAAAGTGATTGTGACAGATGTTCCCATTGAAGATCCAGGCAGGCTTGCTCATGGCAATCGTATTAAACGTGTCAGAGGTATTTGGTTTCCTCAAAACACCACACTTTTTGCGCCCCTAATTGCAAGTCCTCGCCAAGTCAAGTACTCATTGGGCTATCGCATGGGTGATGAGGTGGTTGGAAAACAAGCTACGGCTATCTCATTTGGGGATGATTTTCCTATCTTTAGATGGAGGCAGGTATGGAAATGGAAAGGGGATTTTCAAATTAGCATTGAAGCTGGATGTTGGACGCTATTCTCTTACGATACAAAAGGCAAAAGAGTTCAAGATCAATTTGCAGAACATTTTAATACCGATTTTCTAGGGGGCTTAACCTTTACCTATGCTGTGGAAGGCTGGGCATATCGTTTACGCATCTGGCATCTTTCCTCACACTTGGGAGATGAATTGATTATCAATAATCCAGGTATCGAAAGAGTCAACCCTAGCATGGAAGCGATTGATTTTTTTGCCTCTTACCAGCTTACAGCACAAATTCGTTTGTATGGAGGAGTGGGTGTTTTACAGTCAGACAATACATTCAAGCTCAAGCCTTTTTATGTGGAATATGGGATTGAATGCCGCTTTTTTGGCAAAAAGAGCCATTTCCATGGACTTTACTATGAACCATTTATTGCCATGCATTTTCGCAACTGGCAAGAGTATAATTTTGAAATTGATGGAACCTATCTTGTGGGATACGAATTTAGTAAACTACAAGGAATTGGTCGCAAATTTCGCGTCTATTTCGAATACCACCATGGCTTTTCTCTAGAAGGGCAGTTCATGATTAAAAGAACTTCCTATGCATCTCTTTCTTTTTCTTATGGATTTTAATTTTGAGCACCATACTCAATTAATAGATTTTGGATTTCTGAAGAAGCGTGAACCTGTTTTGCAAAATCAAGTATGCTAGAGTTTTTTTCAATGCGTTCATTATAAATTAATGGCATATACGTTCCGCTTCTATATTCTATTATTCTCGTATGGATTGGTTTAGAGGTTCGAATACGTACATCAGCCCCTGCTTCTAAAAGCTGCTTAATGATAGTGAATTTTTTTTCAAATACTGCGAGAAATAAAGGAGTTAATGACGATTTGTTTTTTGCATTTATGTTTGCTTTTGATTGTATTAAGAGTTTAACTAGAGAAAATGTTCCACTCTTTGCAGCTATGTGTAATGAGGTATTTCCTTCATTATTAGCAGCGTTTAGATTTGCTTTTGCATCGATTAATATTTGTACAAGTTCAATTCTATTTGGAATATGATAGTCATCTATGACTTCGAGAAGGGGAGTATTTCCTTTAAAATCGGTTTTTTCAATATCTATACCTGCTTTTATAAGGGTTTTAAGCATATCAGTGCGTCCCCTTTTCACAGCAAGATATATTAAACTTTCCCCTATTTTATTAGTAATGTTTAGATTTGCTTTTGAATTCACTAGTATTTGTATGCATTCATGTCCAAATTGAAAGGTATTTATAGCTTTTATAAGGGGAGTATTCCCTTTAAGATCGGTTTTTTCAATATTTGCACCTACTTTTAGCAGCGCTTTAAGTGCTTCAATATTTTCATGCTCTACAGCAAAATGTATTGCTGTTTGATTCGTTTCATTAGCAACTTCAACATCTATTCCTAGCTCAATGTATTTAAGTATTCTATGTAAATTGCCGACTTTTGCAGACTGCAGCCAATCATCAATGTTATTCTTATCTACAGTCCCGTTGAAAAACCAATCTATGAAATCATCAAAAGAACTTGCAAAAGAATTTACACGAATTAAAATAGAAATCGTCTTTTCTTTTAGGCTGTTAAAAGAAAGATCATTGAGTCCTGCATTTTTTAATATTTGAGATCCCCAACGATTTGTTGATTCTGAATCCTTATCAGTCGAAATATTTTCTGTTTCTAAAGAAGCATGATTTAAATTTGAACAACGCTCTACCATAAAAACATTATAAATAATTAAAAATATCAATGCTTTTTGTGATCGTACATTAAAAATTTAATTTTTAATTATTGATGGTTGAAAAAAGATATTTGGTATGCTAAGATGCTTTTTTAATAGTAGGTGCTTATCAATGCCATTAGATATATTGCAATATTTTTCTAGTTATGTACTATCAGATCGCTATTTGAGATTTTTCCCTAAAAATATGTGTCCTTGGTCTTCAGCGGTCGCTAAATCATTGAGAAATTATAGCATGATAGGGATCTTTATGCAGATTATAGATCCTTGTAAGGTGAATTATAATAGGATTAATAGCCAACAAATCGTGGTCATTTCAATCCCACTTCTTATGCAAGTTATTAAGGGAGCGCTTTCTCAAGTGCATCTTGAAAAAGTTAGAAATGGAATTGAAACATATGAAGAAAAAATTAATCTAGTGATTAAAGCAGTTTTTTATACTTATGTTATTTTTCAATGTATAAAGCAACCAAATATGAATCGTGTTATTGGCAGTGGTATTTTAATAGGTCATATTATATTGGAACATACATCAATATCTTCTCTTCATCCTGAACAATATTATAACTTAGATAAAATCCTTTTTGTATTAAATGCATTGTCTTCTGTTGTTAATTATAAGGAAAATCCTTTTAGTCTTGTTGCATTATTAGGTTTTTGTGTTGTTGTGGGATCTGAGTTTACAAATCCAAAATCAAATTTAAGAATATTGTATCATGCAAGATTTAGCGATTTCCGAAGTCACGGATTACATTATGATTTATGTAGACTAGCACATAATGAACAAGGTGATTTTTTAAGAAAAAAAACAGGACTAGAAATTGACTTAGAAAAATTCTATGGAACAAAAGAACAAATTGAGTTAGCACAATTAAAAAGAAAAATCATACAATTGTATTCATTGTTCCCAGAATTACAACGTGATATTCAATCTTTTGCAAAAAAAGCTAATTTAGAAATAGCGGACGTAGATTTTCAACTCTATAGGTTCATTGGATTATTGAAACAGAAGAGAATGGCTGAGGTTTTAACAACTTGTTTTCAAGACTTATGTCCAGAGTTGAAAAAAAGCCAACTTAATAATTTAGAAGTTTTAGTTGATATTGTTAATAATCAAACATTTAGATGGAATTCTAGATTGGAAGCATTAATAGAGATGACTTGTTTAATTCCGGACTTACGTTTAGAAGGATATCTTGGCGGAGTCGATAAAAGACGAGTCGCAAGAGGACGGCGATTTATTGACAATCTTCCAGGTACTTATAAATCTCTGCAAGAGCAGCGACAATCTAAGTATAATTTTTATAGAGGTTCTATAGTTAAAAGAGGTTATTTAAGTGTTTTTCCTTCAGGAATTTCAGAAGTGGGGTTATATTTTCTGAGAAAGGTTTTAAAAAATTCTTCAATTGATGTTCAGATTTTTTTAAATCAATTAGATTTTGTCTCTCAATTCGAATTAAGTATTGGTTCATTGAAAATTGTTGATGGAAAGTTATGTTTAAATGAAATCAACCCTCGTTTAATCAAACCAGATTTAGAATTAGAACCGCTAATTAAGATAATTGATTTCTTCTTGAAATTCGTGAATCGTCTAATATCACATGATGTGATAATGCGCGGTAGTATTCTTTCTGACGATGAGTTAGTGGGTTGCATTGTATTGGGGGCTAAATTTAGATTAAAATTAGAAAATATATTGTCAAAAAACGATTTATATCGATACCAACAAGCCAAAAAATTTTTAGATTTAGAATCTCCTATCTTTGAAACAGATGCTTATTTTTTAGAATTAGTTTTTCGAGGTCGAGAAGATAATGTTCAATTTTATTCAGATCGATTGGCTTTTGTTAATGAATTACAAAAGATCTGTAAAGTGGAAGTTATTGAAGGTAAATTATCTGTAACAGAGTCTTCCCATCCATCTGTCCGCACAATTGTGGCATTTTTTAATGAAAATCCAAATGATTTTCCTTTAGTTACTGGTTTTCCTCGAGTTATGAATCGTGACGGTATATTAATGTTGGAAGCTTGTGTGCAATTAGCAAGTAGGTCTGAAGAATTGGAATCAAAAATAAAAGCTATGCTTTCAGAAGATTATTTAGATCGATATCAAAAAGGCAGAGAATTTTTAGCTAGAAGAACTTCTGATTCAGGGATTTCGGAAATTGATTTCTATTTTTTAAGAGTAGTTTTACAATTCTTAGCAAGCGATGTTGATATTTATTTAAATCAATGTGCTTTTATTGATGAATTACAAAAGATCAGTAAAGTGGAAGTTGTAGAGGGTAAATTATCTTCTTCCCATCCATCTGCCCGCTCAATTATGACATTTTTTAATGAGAATCCAGATGATTTTCCTCCAGTTACGGATCGTGACAGTATATTAATGTTGGAAGCTTGTGTGCAATTAGCAAGTAGGTCTGAAGAATTGGAATCAAAAATAGAAGCTATGCTTTCAGAAGATTATTTAGATCGATATCGAAGCGCTAGAAAATTTTTAGCTAGAAGAACTTCTGATTCAGAAACTCCTGAAATGGACGTTTCTTTTTTAAGATTAACTTTAGAAGATTCAGAATTTGCTTTAAGAGTCTCTTTGCAAAATTACCTTAATAATTTTGATGAGATTTCTTTGGTTAAACAGTTGGATCGTTTATGCAATGAAATGAGAAAAAAAGGACAACACGTTATCCTTTGTGAAGAAGTTTTAGGATATATTAGAAATTATCAAGGTGTAGCATTTGTACCAAGTAGTCCACGTCAAGCAGTTCAACTAGTTAAAACATTGATACAATTAAGCATTCATTCTGAAGATATTTCAAAAATAGTAGAATCTTTAATTCCTGTTAGATATCGCAATAATATCTCAAAAGCAAAGCAATTTCTTGTAATGAAAAATAAATTTTGTGAAGCATATGATGCATTAAAAAACGGGAATTTTATGGGCAATTTCCGTGATTATAGAAGTTTGGATAGATTTAGAACTCAACAAAAAATGGAAAAAGAAAATCATCAATCTTTTGAAGTTGTTTTAAGATGCTTTGAGTATATTGTGGAACAAATTATTGAAACAGGAGAATATCTAAATTCATCTTCTGTACAAAATATTCACTTTGGAAATTGGGCTTTATTTATCCATTTTGTTTATAATCTTGCAGGATATTTACAACATTCTCCAGATATGTCAGAGCTTTCATCTCCTGAAAAAGTTTGTGAGTATTTTCGAGTACCTTTGTTTGTTCGTGATTATATTAAGTTTAAGCAAGATAGCACTGTAACCTTAGAAAAAACGATACGAGAGTTTTTTGAGAACATGGATGAGTCTTATATAAAGCAATTAAATGAGACCGTATTAAAGATAAGAGGTGTACAGGAACAATTGAAAAAAGACGAAGAAAGCGTGGATAATATGGATTGTATAGAAGCCGTTATCAATGCTCTATATGGGTGGGAGAATCATGTAGAAAAAATCGCAACAGGTCTTATGATTTTATTAGAAAAAGAGCCTTCTCTTGAAGCAACTTTTAAAGATTTAAAATGGTCTCTTGAAAAGAGATTTGATATGTGTCTTCCTTGTTTGGGTCCTTTAAAAATGGATGCTACTACAAAGACAAAAGTACTTGAAGGCGTCCTTAACCTTAGTGAGGATTCTTATCATTTAAAAGCGGGAATTTCTCATTTTGATGTGCAACCTTGTAAGCCTGAAGATTCAAATTTGCTTATAAAATGGTTTAAAGAGATTGATTGGTTTCTGCATCAGCCTTTAGTGATGAGTCATGCGGGGGGAGGAAAGAATGCTCAGGGAGAATATGCACGAAAGTTTGAAGAGGCTTTAGAATATGTTGAAAAAGGGCTTAGTGATTTAATTCTGAAAATAGAAAATCCAGATGCAGATCGTTATCGAATAGCAGTAGATAGAAAAAGAATGCGATATCAGTTTTGGCATTTGCTTGCTGCATTAGAAAAATTGCCCAATCAAGATAGAGCGGATCGTCTTTGTCAACTTGCTTGTGAAGGAGGACTTGAATGCAACCGAGGTGTTGCGGACGTCATAGATCGTATTTATAAACAGATCTTTTTTCCAGATGATTTTGAAGATGATTATGGAGATTTAATGGGGGTTGTACACCGATATTTAAGACGTAAGAGAAAAGAATTTTTTTGGCAAAAAATCCAGGAATTAAGGGAAGAAGCATTATTGTCATTACAATTTCTTCTCATAGACGGGGTTGATAGAGTGATGCTTTCTTCAATGGATGTACATGTGAAAAATTTAATATTAAAACAATTTTTAAATCTCAAAATAGAGGATGTAGATTTAATAGAAAATTATGTAATTCCTCAATTAGCAATAGTAGATCCATATTTCTTTTATGATTCGGAAATGGCAAAGAGCCGTGTAACAAAACATATGGAAGTTTACTATTTTAATGTACTTCCAGAACTTTTAAAAGAAGCTATTTCTCGTGATAAACCGACACCAGATCAACCCATTGACAAAGAATTGTTTTCTGGGTGGATGAAACAGCAGGGGATTTCTGAAGATGAAGTTTCTGAACTTCACTATTTTGTTCAAACAGATTCTGGCAGAAAAGAAATTACAGAAGATGAAATGGTGGAGTACAAAGATCCAACTCTTCCTACATGTGAAAAAAGAGTTAATCCCAAATTGTACTCCCTTTTTGCAATAAGCATGCGAGTTTTAAAGGTTTAATGCGTATGATCGGGCATTAGGCTACTTGCTGTAGCAAAGCCATCTTCGTAGATAGGGCCTTTGGGGCCAATGGGGAGCTCTCCTTTGACAAACTGCTCCAAAATGTAGAGTGCTTCTTTGGCATTATTGACCGCATAAAAGCAGTTTGAAATCCATTCTGATCCTTTGATGGTCCCGTTTTCCATATTGCATAAAAAGCGCTCTTTGATTTTTTTACTCCAATGTTCTTTTCCTCCAAAGAGAAATACGGGAGTCGGCGCGTGCGAACCTGTTTTTCTTCTCACCTCTTCTAGGGCATATTCAAAGTCTGTGCCAATGCCACCAACCAAAAAGAGGGGAAAATCTAAATTAAATTCTGCTTGCCGCTCGACAAGTTTGTCCAATCGGTAGGTCATTTTTGCATCAATGTAGGGATTGATTGACTGCTCATTTAAATTGACATTGGATTTGTTGAAATTCACGATATTGGCGCATGAGAGGATGTGGAATTCTTTTGCAATCCGATTGCCCACTTCCATCGCACCAGGTCCACCACCCGTGATGAGCGCTAGCGTTTTTTGAGGATTTAAAAGAGGGTGATTTGCTTGTCGTTTAAGCTTTAATACACCTTTGAAAAAGACACGCAATTCGTTTTCGAAGTCTCCTTGAACAAGGTTGGATCCGTAGACACCAAACGTAGTCGCTTTTAAAAACTCTTGGATGCGATCTTTAGGAACAAACATTCCGGAATCTGTTCCTTTTTTAGGAATAAATTGTAAGATTTGATGCGTTGTTTTATCCACCCAGTAACAACAAATTCCAAATTTGGCAAGGTCAAGCAAAAGAGAGCGATCTTCATGGGAAAAAAAGCCTTGCTCTGTTGTAGAGGGCATTTCAAAATAGATGGCTTTTAAAAGTTTGTGCACATAGTAAGAAAGCAGCATTCTTTTTAGCAGAGGAGAGGGCAAGTCACGTGTGATTAGAATGCCTTCAGATGTGATCGAGCCATTTTCAATGGCTTTTAAAAAAGGATAGGCGGGCTGTTCATGAATATATTTTTCAGCAAGCTCGGACTGTTTTGTTGTCAAAATGATGCCGGGAAAATCGTATTTTGTCGAACTTTTGATGATCCAATCTTCGGGTTTGAGATTCTGCATTTGCTCGCCTTTAACTACAAATACAGCAGTTTTTTTATCCTTTGGGCCAGGTGCTGTAGCAAACGTTTTAAAAAGCATATCGGGATCTTCTAGATAATTTTGTAACTGATCGCGATCTTTGAAAAAGACATATTCTTTATGGTATTCAAGTGTGAAAAATTCTAGAGGAATTTCTGCAAGCTCGATATCTGACTCTCCGTAAAATTCGTACACATCTCCAGAATCTTGCGTATGAGGATCTAAAATATTGGCTCTTGTGTGTCGATAACCTTTGGGTAGAAGATCTTCTGCAACCCTTCCAAACACTGTGCGAATGTGCAAAGGCGCTGTTTTGACAAGCAAAAGCTGATTTTTTTTGACAATAGGACGGTCATTTGTCTGTGTTTGGAACAGTTTTAAGAATTTTCGAATAGAAAGGGGTTCTTTTAAAGCAAGACTCAATGTAGGTAAGAAGCTTTCAATTTGAGGGGTGTAGGTACACACACCTTTTTGCAAAGGAATAAAGGCCACTGTGCGCCCTTCAATTTTTTCCATGCGCAAGGATTTGGGATTTTTGAGTCCTGATAAAGAAAGCAGATGTGTGCCATCGCGATCTTTGCGATCAAACATACGCCTTAAATAAAAAGGATCACGCACATAGCGCCTTGGATCTTTAGCAAACAGCTTACCCAATTTTGCACCTTTTTCTAAAAGCGCAAGGAGTTTTTGTCCTAAAGCATTGATGCTAAAAAGTTCAACGCGCGCGGTGCCTTTAAGATATTTTGCATCCAGTTCTAAATCTAAAA
>JAAKFQ010000012.1 GCA_011064725.1 Chlamydiota bacterium
ATTTAAGCCCTGTTTTTGCATCTCCTAGTTTCCAATAAGCTATCCCCACACTGTTTAAAGACAAAGCTACATCAGGATGTGCTTGATCAGGATATAGCGCTTTTCTCATCTCTAAAGCTTCTTGTTGGTATTTAAGCCCTGTTTTTGCATCTCCTAGTGCTTGATAAGCTCCTCCCACATTGTTTAAAGACTGAGCTACAGCAGGATGTGCTTGATCAGGATATAGCGCTTTTCTCATCTCTAAAGCTTCTTGAAAGTATTTAAGCCCTGTTTTTGCATCTCCTAGTGTATGAGCTGCCCCCACATTGTTTAAAGACTGAGCTACATCAGGATGTGCTTGATCAGGATATAGCGCTTTTCTCATCTCTAAAGCTTCTTGTTGGTATTTAAGCCCTGTTTTAAACTCTGTCATAAACACCTTTACACCACCTATAAAAGCATAAATAGTCGCTAGTACTTCCTTATCCACATCCCCGATATTTTCGACGGCTTTAGTTGCATGCGCAACCCATTCTTTTCCCCCCGCCCATGTTTTTGGGTCACTTGTATCAAAGCCTTGAATAGCTTCTTTCAATAAAAGAGAAACCTCTTGTTTATATGAAGCATTGTGTTCAACACGTTCTAAGACAAGACTTTGTAAAAGTCGGTGGATAGAGCACATATGCGTCTTACTATCATGTCGTACCAAGCGCATCTTAAACAAAGGAGCTAAAAGTTCCCAACTTAATTGCGCGGCTTGTGTAGGATCCGTTTTTTTGACCTTTTCTAGCCATAAATCGATCCATTTTTTAGGAATTTCTTCAGGGCTAAGGTAGGCACAAAGACAGAGCCATTCGTAGGCAAGAGGATAATTTTTTTCCAAGGTTTCTAAGCGCATCTGCCATGTTGTTTCTAAGGGGATGGAGTAGCGCTGAGAAGATGCTTTCAAGAGAACTTTTTTGTCTTGAAAATCTTGCACAAACTGTTTAACACCACCCATTTCTTGGATCCTTTTTGCAGCAAATCCAATCAGTAGAGGTAAACCTTCAAGTTCTTGATGAAGTGTTTTCATCGCTTGCACATTTTCTTCATCAATAAGCTTTGTTCTTTCTTTTAAGAAATGCACGGTTTCTTCTTCAGTAAAGCGGTGCAACATCTCTTTATGTGCTGTTTCATAGATTTCAGCATCGTTAGCAGTGAGTAAAATACACCCTCCTCTTTCAGGCATTTTTATGGCACTCACAACGTTATCATAAATCAAAAGCCAAGGTTTTTCAAAAGAAGCTGTACTGAGGTGATTAAAAAGCATGCGTCTTATGCCTTCAAAATCCTTTCCTACAGTGTTCAAATGCAGCTTTTCGGCTATAGCTCGATAGTCTTTATCTAAAGATTCATGCGTTTCACAATGCAGACGGTAGATCAAGAAATAATGTTCTCGATATTTTTGTGCATAAGCAATAGCAACCTCTGTTTTCCCTACGCCAGATTCCCCATAAAGAAGATAGGGAATCATACTTTCTTGATAGGTCGTAAACGATTGATGCATGTGCGCCATTTCTTTTTCTCGGCCAAAAAAGTCGGGATGGATATTTTCGACAAAATTCAAGTTTTTTTCCTTTAGATATTCTTTGTCAAGGGCATTTGCTTCAGCATATTTTGAGAAAAAGAGATCTATGGCTTCTTTGCCTGATTGAATAAGAGCGTGTTTGTCTTTTTCTGTAAGATCAAAATCTAAAAGCCCCACGCCTTCATTGCTAATAGGAACAATACGATGCTGGTCATACTCTGTTTGAGCAAGGAGAGATTCTGCATGGCGGTAAGTTTCTACAATACCTTTTAGAAGTTGGAAAGAATTGGTAATTTTAGGATCTAGGGAAGGGGGTTTTTCTTCAGGAGAGTAGAGGGAAAAACCCAGCACTCTGCGATTAAACTCAGGAATTTTTTGTTCCTCTTTTGGAAGTCCCCGTTGAACAAAACCTCTAAAATCAAACGCTTTGATAGGAAGATTGAAAATCACACCTCCGTCAACAAAAGAGCCTAAATCGGGACATTCCATGCGTGCACCATCTTCTCGTTTGATCCAAATACAATGAGGTTTGAATACGGCAGGAATGCACATGGAGATTAAAACAACATCTGAGATGATGTAGTTTTTACATTGAGGATCTTCAGAGCTAAAATGCACAATTTCTTGAGTGTTTCCTATCCTTGTTCCAAACAAGTGAAAATGTTTGAGAGAAGAATTTTTTTGTATAAGGGTATTCAATTCACCAAAAGTACAATATTCAATCCCAGTTTTGGCTTTAATTTGCGCTTCAAACCATTGACGTGCGACCTCTCCTTCACATATGCCTTGTTGTAAGGCTAACGTTGCAAAAAATTTGGCGATGTCTTTGAGGTTGGAAGGATTGAGGTAACTTGTGATAGAAGTCAGCTTTTTGAATACAGAAAGTAGATGATTTTGACTTAATCGAGGATCAGGATTGTCTAAAAAAGTCACTAAAGAGGTTTCAGTAAGAAGTCGACCGACTTCTTGAGCTGTATAGCCTAATGCAACAAGCAGAGCTGTGATAGCTCCTGCAGAAGACCCTGCAACACGTCGAAGATCTTTGAGCATATGACGTTTTTCTAACTCTTCTAGCACTCCTACGTAGGCAATACCTTTAGGCCCTCCTCCCTTAAAGACAAGAATTTCTGGAGGTCGAATAAAAAAGTTAGGAGGCTGTTTGTCTGCTTGCTTTTGACTTTCTACAAGATTGGCAATAAAGGCCTTTCGAGTTCCACCTTCAGCGTAGTTGATGGGAGGATTATAGTCTTTATCCAGAATACTGAAATCAGCACCTAGATAAGCGAGTAGGCTCAAAGTATGTTCTTGGTTTTCTATAGCAGCGTAGTGGACAGGTGTTTTGCCCCTATAATTTTTTCTATCCAAGCCTGCTCCCTTCTGGTAAAGGATGTGAATGGCTGCATGATCTCCTTTTTTTGCAGCATAACTAAGAGGGGTGAGCTGCTCTTCATTAAAGACTTCTAGACAGGGAGCGACTTCATCGAAATATTGTGTCAGAAGGTGGGTTAATGAGGTGATTTGATTAAAATGAATCGCGACATGTAAAAGGGTGCCTATTGTCTTTGTTGTTTCTAACTTGGTACCTTTTTCCATGAGTAGATCTATCACACGGGTATTTCCAAGGATTACGGCTAAGGTAAGCGGAGTCACAAGAAAGGGAGAATTTACATCTGGATAGCGAGAGAGTTTGTTTAAAAACACCTGTTTTTTGATGAGTGTGATAACCATTTCTACACAGTTAAAAAGGATGGCAATGTGCAAAGGAGTTCTTTTTTCGAAATCTTTTCGATCGAGATTTGTGTAAGGAGCAAGGTGTTCTAAAGAGCTTTTATCTCCATTGCGGACAGCTAAATGCACAACACCCTTGAGTTTGTCTCCACAAAAATTCTCTGCAATATGTGCTTTTAACATATATGAAACAGCGTCAACAAGGCCTTGGTCAACACATGCAGAAAAAAGATCTACACCCAGGGCATTTCTGATTTTTGATAGAGGTGTCTTGGCACCTTCTATTTTGCTCCATTCTTCGTCTTCACATGCTTTTAAAGCAGCATTGAAACATTGTTGTTCCAAGGTTAGCGTGTTATCATCCGAGAGGACAATTTGAAAGATTTGTGTAAGTGACTCAAGGTCTTGAAGAGTGGCAAGAGTTGAGGGAATGCCACTGTGATTTTTGAATTTAACAATAGAGGCCATTTTACTTTCTCCGTTTTTTAAAAAAAATTGTAGTACTTTAAAATGCAAAATAGCAAGTCTTTTTTTCAGGGCAAATATTTGTGGTAAAAGAAATCGTTGCAGACAATCCCTAAAAATTCATGCTTGTCTTGGTTGTTTTCTTGGTTGTCGGAAAAGATCACAGAATTGGCTATAATCCGTGCTTTGGATGGATAAGTGAGTCGGGTAGGTTTTTGAAAATTGTGATCCACTGATGTTACGCGATAAATCCCATTTAGGTGAAGAGCGAAGAGGACAAGATGCAAGGACTGTGATGAGGTCCAACTCCTGAAGAGTTGGACGAAGAATAAGACGAAGCCAATTGTCTTCTACAGCCTTCCTATGAGTTGGATTTACCGCGTAAGGTCAGTGGTTCAGAGATTTTATGAAACCTATCGGATAACATCGGTAACAAGATTTTCTATTAATCCAAAAGCATATTTGTTCATTCTATGTTTTTCTTCTGCCTCATCTAAGCTTTTTAAAATACTGTGGTGTTGTTCCAAAAAGGAGTGGATTTTTTTGCATTTTTTTTCTATTTCTTGTTTTGATGAAGGAAAATTGAATACATTATTCAATAACAAGTACAAAGATTTTACTTCATTGGGAATTTCTTTTTCCCTCATGACCGCATCTTCAGAAGAATTATGGTGTTGGAATGCTCTATTCACAAAATTTTTGGTAAAATCATCTAATTTTTTAGTATCTATGTTGTTTATGTTCAAGTATTTTGCTACTTTTTGTAATTCTTGATTAGGATTTTTAATAAAGTTTTCATAGCTCATAAAATAGGGATCTAAATCTAAAGTGTATAAAATAGCTGAAATATAATGCTGTAGGTATAAATAATAGGATTTTTCATAAGGAATTTGGTTACGTGCGTATAGAGATTTAGCAATACTTTTTGGATTTCGAGTCACAACGATAATACGCAGAGAAATATTTGTAAGTTTTTTAAAAATCTTTCTCCAAATAGTAATATTTCTGGCTGTTCTTGGATCTTTAAAACCAAATCGTTGTTTTCCTGCAATTTTTTGTTTTATCAGTTCACACCCATAAGAAATTAGCGCATCTTCATTGGGAACATTTTTAGGGAAATTTCCTACAGAATCAGCTGCAAACTGAATGGTATAAAGGATAGTATCGTTGAGTTGTCCTATATCAATATCTTCAAAAAACCCATAAGGATTGTCTGGAGCTGGTCCAAGCAAAGAAGAACCAAGATCCACCCCTAATATTTGAATTCCCTTAGTAATCACACTGCTTCCTGATCGATGCATACAAAGAACCATGACAATAGTCTGATTGGAATATAAAACATAAAAAAGTAGAAGGAAAACCAAAAAACGCTTCAACGAAAAAATGGGTTTATTTGAAAAATGAGTTTAATAAAAAGAGTAAAGTTTTTAAAGTAGTATTTTAAAAAAAAGAGTTTCTTGTGAAAAACATTCGACTTCTCATTACCGGATCAAAGGGCCTTATTGGTTCTAGGTTAAAAGTACAGTGTCTTCAAAAGGGGTATTTAATCAAGGAGTTGGATCATCTTTATCCAAAAGACACTACGGAGTATGGTGACCTATTAGATCCAGTGAATGTTGAAAAGACTGTCAAAGATGTTCATGGTATTGTGCATCTGGCTGCTGTTTCTAGGGTTATTTGGGGAGAAAAAAACCCCAAGTTATGTTGGAAAACGAATGTAGAAGGGACAAAAAATATCATTAAGGCTGCGCTACGATCGCCTCACCAACCATGGATTTTGTATGCCAGTAGTCGAGAGGTTTACGGGTGCGCAAAAGAATTTCCTGTGATAGAAACCTGCGCCGTTAAACCCATCAATATCTATGGGCATTCTAAAGCAAAAGCAGAAGAATTGGTAATGGATGCACGTCAACAGGGACTCGTGACTGGAATTGTTCGATTCTCGAACGTATTTGGGTCTGTTTTTGATCATCATGATCGGGTAGTTCCCGCCTTCTGTAGAGCTGCAATTCAAAAAAAAACCCTTATCATTGAGGGACAAGAGAATACTTTTGATTTCACCTATATTGATGATGTTGTTGATGGAACTTTGCGTATGATTGAAAAATTAGATCAAGGGATATCTTTAGATCCCATCCATTTTACAACACAAAAGGCCACAAATCTTGATCAATTAGCAAATGTGATTGAAAAACGCCTTGACCAGAAACTCGAAATTAAGATTGGTAAGCAACGCTCTTTTGATGTGTCTTATTTTGTGGGAAATTATAACAGAGCACATTCTATTCTTGGATGGAGTCCACAAACTTCTCTGGAAAAAGGAATTGCTCAATTTCTGCATATGCTAAAAAGGGAATTATAAAATGCATGTGTGTGTTGTAGGTCTTGGATATGTAGGACTCGTGACGGCTTGTTGTTTTGCAAAGATGGGTCATCATGTTATTGGCTTAGATACTGATAGAGCTAAAGTTCAAGCATTACAACAAGGAAAACTTCCCTTTTTTGAAACTGGATTAGACACTCTTCTAGAAGAAGTGCTTCTTAAAAGTAGGCTGACCTTTGTCGATGACTATACTCAAGCATTACAAACAACTACAATGATTTTTGTGTGCGTTCCTACCCCTATGCAGGCGTGTGGAAACTGTGATTTATCCTTTGTTTTTGATAGTGTTGAGAAGTTTATAAAAAAGATGCAAAACCCTAGCTTGATCATCATTAAATCAACAATCCCTCCTGGAACTTGTCGTCAAATAAAAAAACAAATGCAAATGATATTGGAGAAAGAGGGATTTTTGAAAGATTTCGATATCATCAGTAATCCCGAATTTCTATCACAAGGAACTGCTATTGAAAATTGTTTGAATCCAGATAGAATTATTATTGGAGTAGAAAATAAAGAATCACAAAGCAAAATGCTTGCGTTTTACCAAAGAATACATGGAAAAAATGTTAAAATACTCATAATGCCCTATTCTTCCGCTGAGATCGTCAAATATGCTGCAAATGCTATGTTGGCAATGCGTATATCGTATATGAATGAAATTGCTCACCTTGCTGAATATTGTGATGCTGATATTGAAAAGATAGCTTTGGGTATTGGTACGGATAATAGAATAGGGCATCACCATTTAGAAGCAGGTTTAGGATTTGGAGGTTCATGTTTCCCAAAAGATTTAAGTGCTCTAGAAAAAATGTATGAGAATTATATAGAACCTTCTAAAATTCTGTCTTCTATCAGAGAAGTTAACCATCTGTGTCACCAAAGATTGATCAAAAAAATGGAGGATTACTATCAAACAAAATCTTTTGGAGACTTTACGTTTGCCATACTTGGCTTTTCATTTAAACCAAACACTGACGATATCCGCTACTCCCCTACAATTGAGCTGGTAAGATACTTATCAAGTAAAAGAGCAAAAATACATATTTACGATCCAATTTGTTATAAAAAAATGCTGCATTTTTATTCTTCAAAAAAACGAATCAAACCTTGCTCAACAATCGAACAAGCAACTAACAATGCTGATGGCGTAATTTTGTGTACAAAATGGCCTGAATTCCAAAATATTAACTTCCAAAAAATGATCGATAATCTGTGTAGAAAAGTCATTTTTGATGGTCGGAATTATTTAAGAAACAAAGTAGAAGATTTAGACGTTGACTATATTGGAATAGGTTATAAAAAGCTAAAAAATCTTAAGCTAGCGCATGTATAACTTCATATTGTTGGTATTTACAAATAATATGGTAGTGGTCTTTATGTAATGAAATTAAGATACCTTCAAGAAAACCAAACTTAAAAATCTCATTAGAGCCAACTAACCAGCTAACAAAAGGGTCCAAGATACTATCATGGGTAACAAGTACATAGCGCCCTTTTTTTTGATTTTTCAAAAAGTTCATCAATTTCTCAGAGCCTTCGTTAAGAGAATAGAAACCCGGTATCTTTTCAGATCGAATCAGCATTTCTGTAATTTTTTCTACACCCTTTTCTAAGAACATAGATCCACACCTTTTTGGTGATTTTACATAACATCCAGGATTACCTAACAAATGTGATGTTACAATGGGAGCATTTGTAGATTTCTGAATTTTCTCTGCTGTTTGTACACACCGAAGTACAGGACTTGTATAAATTTTGGTAATATCAAAATTTTTTAAATGATGTCCTAAAAGAGACGCTTTACTTTGACCTTCTTCATTGAGGGTGACTGTCATTCCAAGCTCATTTTCTGCAAAGGCATCCCGATGTCCATGTCTGAATAACAAAAACACTGTTTCACTTAAGTTTAGAAACTGAAAAATGAAGTCAAGTTCAAGTAAATTCATTGTATTTTTGCTGAAATTAAAAAACAGACTTCGTTTAGTCTCAGGGTTTTATCTACGACAAAGTCATTTTTTTGTAAAAGACACGTGTATTCATCCAAAGATCTTTCCTTACTTTCTGTCATCACAAGCATGTTTAAGTCCAATAATCTTCCATGACCCTGGCTATCTTCTAGAAGATATTCAATGATAAATAAGCGGGATGCGCTGTGATTTTTTAAACACGATTTGGCATGTTTGAGGATATGTAGAGCTTCTTTATCATCCCAATCATGAAGAACTCGGGATAAAATCACCACGTCAGCATGAATATTTGGCCAAGTCTTAAAAAAATCACACCCTATTGTTTGTATACGAGATGAAATATCAGGTGTAAATATAGCATTTTGCAATACGCTTGGCAAATCTAAAAGTATTCCAGTTAAATGTGTAAATTTCTCTAGAATATGTGTGAGCAAAGCACCGCAAGCCCCTCCTATATCCAAAACTGTAGAGAAAGGATTAAAGTCTATTTTTGAAATAAGGTCAGCATAATCTTTCTTTGCATAAATATTTAAGGTTTTATGATATAAAGACTCTTCTTCAGGATGTTTTTGTAACCAAGTGAAGAAATCAGAGTGATAAAGTTTTGAAAAAGCACTTTTTTCTGTTTTTAAACTATAAGTCAAATGTTGCCAAGATTCAAAGTGTTGCCAAGACCACAGCTTTAGAGCATCTACAAGAGAAAAAGGATGGTTTTTTTGAAAAAACTTTCCTTTTTCTGAAACTATCCATTGCTCATTATCTATTTTTACAAAATCCATCTCTAAAAGAGCGTAGAGTAATTTTTTTGTAGAATGCGTACTTAATTGTATTTTTTTTGCAATTGTAGGGGTTTTTTGTGGAAGAAAATCAAAAATATCAAGCTCTACTGCAGATTTGATGGTTTGAAACTTCCAAAAAGAGACAATTTCAGAAGAAGCTATATGAAACGGATCGAGTCTATTTTCTCTAAGTTGTTTAATCAGTTTTCCTTTCTGATCAATAATAAGTAAAGCTTCATACATTGTTTCGCATCTTGCAAAGCCATTGTAAAAAGGTTCTATGCTCTTGTACCTATCTGAATAGATGCACATCCCCTCCTTATCAATATGAAACCAGCCTTTTAAATCTTTTGCTCGCGCAAAACCTTTGTGATAGACGCCAAGGTCTAAATACCATTGATTATGGACGTATTTGCCATCAAAATTAATATGGGTATGCAAGCCTTCTTTTGTCTGAATAACAGCAATGTCATCATGAAAATCTCCAACATAGGAGTAGGTTTGTGAATAGATACGTTTTCCTTTCAAATCAACATGAAAAAATACCCCTTTTTTATCTCTTACAGCACAAAAATTTTCTTGGAAGTTCCCACACCATGTGTAAATTTTTTTATATAAGCGCGTTCCATCAGAAAGAATGTGAAACCAATTTCCATTTTTTTGCACAGCCGCTCTATTTTGATAAAAGCCGAAGGCCTCGTCATATCTTTGGGAATAGATAGCATTTCCCTCCACATCAATGTGATAAGCTCCAGAGTCATCTTTCACAGGTGCTAAACCTGGTTCATGAAACTTTAGTATGGAACCAAATCTTCTAGAATAGGCAGGCTTACCATCTAATAAATGATAAGTTTCACTTAGATGAACTTTGAGATCCTGCCATTTTTTGTGTTTGACAATCGACATCTTCTTGTTTTTTTCTCATGTTACATTTTCTACAAATAGGATAATGCATGTATTGGTGTATTAGATTTTGGTATTTTTCGCTATTAAACACATTCTCCATGGACTGATCATACATGAACCCAAAATCTCCCAGTGTTTTGCGGTCTTTATCAGGGGCACAGCAAGGATTGAAACGCCCTTCTGCAGAAACCCAGGCCTCTTTTCCAAGGAAGGGACAAACTCCTTCTACAATTAGCTCATCGATAGCACTTTCTTCTAGAGGGTAGATATTCTCTAAAAGAATAGGATCTCCATTAGGAAGACGTAAATTTTTAGCTGTTTCTATAGCTTCTTGTGCAACTTTATTCCATTTTTTTATGGATATCGCATCTTTCCTTAAAGACTGTGAGATCATTTCTTGGGTAAACACCCAAAGGTGGTGCCCCTTGATTCTATTTACACCAATAGAAGCCGCAAGTTTAATTGTATCAACAAGTTCATTTAAAGAGATTTCCATAAATGTTAATTGAAATGTCACACGACAAAAATTTCCCCCTTCATTTGCAACTCGATCTCTAACGGCAATGAAATCTTTTACGTTTTGAAGTCTTTTTTCAAAACTTGAACCCACCATAATTTTTTCAGATGTTTCCTTCGTAGCTCCGTTCCACGAAATTTTCACATCCGACCCAACGGGCACAATTTTTTCGGCCCATTTTGTGGCCCCATATTTTGGAAAAGTTCCATTTGTAGTTAAATTCATTTTCACATTAAACTCGCGACACATATCTACAACATCTTCAAATTGTTTAAATAAAAGAGGTTCACCCATTGTAGAAGGGATAATTTCTTTCA
Organism: Chlamydiota bacterium; assembly: GCA_011064725.1. Classification (NCBI taxonomy): domain Bacteria; kingdom Pseudomonadati; phylum Chlamydiota; species Chlamydiota bacterium. Next base: position 10,609 of record JAAKFQ010000012.1, read on the forward strand.
AAGGAGAGCCTTGTGCTTCTTGAAGGATTTTTCGAATCAATTGTATATCCATTCTACGCCGAGGCCTACCCTCTTTTTTTCGGTTTACTTGACACAGACTATAGACAGAATGTTCTTCGCACATAATACAGTGTAAGTTGCAGTCGTCAGGATTTGTATCAAATGTGATGCGCCATGGACCTTTTTTCATTAGAAAACCTACGTGTTTGTAAAATTTTTTCATAAATTTCCAAAATGGACTTAACATGATGATGCATATCTGGAATATTTCCATCCTCAGATTGCAGATAACCTTGCTTTGTAAAACTGCTAGCAAATGTAGGGTCGTTTACTAAACGAGACATTTGGCATGCTAAATCATTTATATTACGATGTTTAAACAAAAGACCGTTCACTTCATGTTGAATGTACTCTTGCATTCCTCCATAATTGGCTGTAATGACGGGAACTTTTGCCTGGAGAGCTTCATGAATAACTAAAGGAGAATTTTCTCCCCAAATGGAAGGAACAACAATACAATCGATATGATTAAAAACATCACCTATAATTTTGCCATTTTGATAACCTCCACGCCACTCAATACGATTCGTTAAGGATGGATCGGATTCTACAAATCTTTTTAGTGCTTGAGTAAAATTTCCTAAAGGTGGGCCCCAAATAATAAGCTTCGAATGTTTGGGAATTTTCGAAAAAGCCTTAATTAAATAATCAATGCCCTTCGCTTGCCTGTGTGTTCCAATATATCCAAAGACAAATTCTTCTTGTTTTTTTCTTTTTCGGTTTTTTAGACGATTAAGGTCAAAACCATAATCCAAAAAAACAATCTTCTCTTCAGGAATAAAAAATTGCTTAGTGAATCGTTCCATTAAGTACTTTGAGGGAGCAATAAATAAATCAACTAAGGAACACATCTCTTTTACATAATGCATTCTTTTGTTTACCCATTTTGCCCAATATTGAACATCTTCTTGATCATTTTGAGAACTAAAATGTCTCCAATAACAGTTGATTGCACATTTTTTATCTTCTTGATATTCACATACAGGATACAATTCTCTTCCTTTTGAATTAATTACTTGCAAAAATTGCCCTTTCGGACACATCAACCAGAAATCATGTAAAGTGAACACAATAGGAAGGTTATTTTGATAGGCAACATTAATTAAAGAAGTCGATAGATGATGTAAATGCCCAACATGCATCAAATCAAATGGATTGTTTTGAATGAGGTGGTTGAGTGCTAAGTCTACTTTATCATGTCTATACGCATCTGTACTATGTGCCATGTTAATAAGATTTACATCAATTTCTGGACACATAGAATCTTTTTCACGTTGAACACAATATTCTTGTAAATAGGGATTTTCTTGTCTTGTAAACACCGTCACTTGGTGACCTTTTTCAACAAGGCCATGACACAACATTTGAGAATAAACCTCGGAACCTGCACTGTACCTTTCTGGGTAGCCGTGAATCACCTTTAACACTTTCATAAAAAAGATTTTAAATATATATTCAAAAAAAATCAAATATTAACTTTTAGAAATATTTCGATCTTTAGCCTGGGAGATTTTCTTTCTGATTTTGAAAAAGAGATGTTCGTAAAGTTCTTGATCTGTAATGATATCTAAAGATTTAACAATGCCTTGAGTATCAAAGGTTTTTGTGATGAAATTCACTTTTACCTTGGTTTGGTTGTTTTCCTTATAGATGTTGGCAGTCATCTCTAATTTTGTGGGTGCTTTTTCTTGCGAGGTGAGTTGGACTGTGGCCATAGGTTTTTGCGCGTTGATAAATCCTAAATCATAATGAATATTTTTGATTTCATACCCTTCTTGTTCTAAAACAAGCACAAGCGCATGCAAAACATTTTTTTCAAAAGGATTATCAAACACATACGTTTGGTAGGATTGTAATTTCAAGGCAGAAGCTTTAAGGTCCTCTTCTTTAGAATCATGAGCTTTGCAACCCAAAAAGCAGCAAAAAAAAAGCAAAATAGAAAATCTTTTCATAAACAGGTATATGTTAATAACCTGAGTTTTGGGTTTAGTTTATTCAGTATCACGAGGAGATTACTCTTAAATTCTCGGGATTTTTACCACAGGGAATGGTCAAAAGGCCATTCTCAAGGTAAAGCCAAGAGAAGAAAGAATTATCTCCCTGAGAATGAGTGAAATAAACCCAAAACTCAGGTTAAGATGGATAATAACTGAATTTCAACACAAATTCAATAGGATTTTTTGTCCTGTATTTGCATTTCAAAACGCGCTTCTAAAATATTCCAAGAAATATTGTTTAAAAATATTTCTATATATTTTTGCCGATCCAAACCAAATTGTGTGATGTAAGCATGTTCCCACACATCCATGACACAAATAGGATCTGCATTGAGCAGTTCGCCTGTATTATGGTCATCGATCCAACTATTGAAAAGCCGTTTTTGTACAGGATCAAAGTATAAAACAACCCAGCCAATACCACGCAAAAGTCCTGTTTGGGTAAAATCTTTTTTCCACCCATCCACACTTCCAAAATCTTGAATGATTTGCTCTGAAAGAGGAGAGGATTTTTGTAAAAATTCTTTTTCAAGTGCGATATTTTCAAAAAAGAATTCATGTAAACGCATTCCATTAAATTCCCAAGAAAAGCGCCGTTTCAAACCAAAATAGTCTTGCGAGCCTTTTTTTGTGTTTTTCAAATCTTGCAAAACAGCATTGGTATTTTTGACATACCCTCGATACAGCGTAAAATGCATTTCCATAAGCTCTTTATCAAAATCCCTTAGTGAGAGGAGATAAGAAAAGTCTTTGGGATGGTAAGATTGCCCAAACAGACAAGAAAAACAGACAAGAAATAAAGCGATGCGCATACCTTTCGTGTAAAAATTTTACAATTGTTTTGCAACTGTTTTTTTGTTGTAGAGCAAAAGGGTGCTCAAAAACATTAAGAAAGAAGCGCAAAATAGAGGAATGCTCATTGAAAAAAAGGCTAAATACCCTCCCGTAATTCCCCCAAAAGTTTCAGCAAAAAGCTGCATGGAACGATTCCATCCAAGACCTTCTCCTTGTCGATCGTTGCCAAGTAAATTGGAAATAAAGCTGTTACTAATGGGAAGCAAAACACCAATGCTGCTAGCAACAAGATAGATGAAAAAGACCATTTGGGTTGTCACAGCAAGCATTAAGCTCAGAGAAAAAATAAGCCCAAAGATCATCATCAATTGTCTTTCTGAAAAACGTTTGAGTAGGATTTTAAGCAAAAATAGTTGCACAAATGCTGTAAACACGGCGGCAACAGAAATTAAATAGGACAGGTCGACATGGTTAATGAAAAAAGCGGTGTAAAATTTAAAGTAGGTAAAAATCCCCAGATAGATGCAAAAGTTAATGAAAAAGTAGGGCGCTAAAGGTTTAAATGCGCGCATATTAAAGAACTGCTCTTTTGCCTTAAATCCCCTTTTTTCTTTAAGGCTTTCTTTTAAAAAAGGAATTAAAAATACAAGAAGACAAGCATTTAAAATTCCTAAAAAGGTAAAGATCTGGGTTGTATTGAAGATTTTGGTAAAAATAGGACCTATGATAAAGCCAAGGCTAACCACAAAATATAAAAATCCAAAACGCTTAGGTTTCACATCGTTTGTAGAAATATCGCTCATTGCTGCTTGCGATAGCGTGAATGTGTGATGGAAACATCCTGTTAAAAAGCGGCTAATGAGAAAGGCATAGAGCAAATGTTTTTGGATAGAAAGAGCTGTTTGGAAAAATAGCAAACTTGTGAGAAAAAGACTTACAAAGAACAATTTTTTTCTACCAAATGCGTCAGAAAGTCGGCCAAAAAAAGGTGCGGAGATGAGTTGGCCTAAGGGATACATTGAAATCGCAAGGCCATAAAAAAGGGTTTTCCCAACAAAAATGGGTGCGTTAGATAAAAATAGAGAAGGATAAATGGGCAGAGCAACAGAAAGACTAAAAAAGCCAATAAAGACAGTTAAAAGGTATAAAAATATTTGGAATTGTTTTCGTTCCATTCGAGCCATTTTATCCCAAAAAGACACTCTTGGCAACTTAAGAACTGATGTTATGTAGTAAATCCAATTCAGAGGAAGAGCGAAGGTGGCAAGATGCGAGGATTGCGATGAGATCCAACTCCGTGAGAGTTGGACGAAGAGTCAAGACAAAGTAGATTGCCTTCTGCAGCCTCTTTATGAGTTGGATTTGTTGCGTAATGTCAGTTAAAAAGCCAAAGTACTCATTCCCCCATCGACACCGATGGTTTGGCCTGTGATCCATTCTGCTTTTTCAGAGAGCAGAAAGTCTGCCATGAATGCAACGTCAGAAGGATGGCCCAGTCTTTTTAATGGATGTTTGGATGCAAGTGCATGCTTTTTATCTTCGTTTGTCAAAATATTTTGAGTGAGCGGGGTTTCAACGAAAGAAGGCGCAATACAATTAAAACGCACAAGAGGTGCAAATTCAGCAGCTAAGCTTTTACAAAGCCCTTCAATAGCTCCTTTTGCACATGCTGTGTTTGTATAGAGTGGATGGCCTTTTTGAGCCAAAAGAGCACTGAAAAGAACAATACTTGCTCCCTCTTTTGCCTCTTGGAGTTTAGGTAGATAATGTTGAATGGTTCTTATGGCTCCCAAAACATTGAGATCAAACGCTCCTTTAAAATCTTCTAGCGTGGTTTCTAAAAATGGTTTTTGTTCCATGGAACCTGGACAATAGACAAGTCCATCAATAGGACCTTCGATTTCAGGTAAAGGCATTTCAAAATCCAAAATATCTGTTTTATGAAATTTTGTTTGCAACAATTCAGATGTGGCACCTTCTGTTCTGGAAAGCACGTGTACAAAATAGCCTTTTTCTGCAGATAGTTTGGCAATTTCTAATCCAATTCCAGAAGAAGCTCCAACAATGACAATATTTTTCATCTATATAAATTTTTTTCTTTAAATTAACCTATGCTCGTATTAATATTTTTTATCAACTGATGTTATGCAATAAATCCAATTTAGAGGGAGAGCGAAGATAAGCAAGATACAAGGAAAATGACGATGTCAAACTCCATGAGAGTTGGATGAGGAGTTTAACGACGTAGATTGTCTTCTGCAGCCTTCCTGAGTTGGAGTGATTGCGTAATGTCAGTTATAAGAAAACAGTGAGGAATGGAGTGAAAATATATTCTATTGGTTTGGTTATTTATGCCTGTTTGATTTTATTGCTTGGTACAATAGAGTACTTGACCACAAAAAGTGTGCTCTCTTTTTGGGTAAGTTTTGCGTTTTTTGTTCCCTACATTATTTTTGCAATGGCTCTTTTTAAGCGAAAAGTGTTTGGAGGAGTGATTTGTGTAGGACTCACCTGTTTGTTGCTTGGATTTTTCCTCTATCGATATTTCATGACACACCAACTATTTCCCATAGGCATCATGCTGATTTTAAGTTTTTTTGCGCTTATTTTTTGCTTACTTGCCATTAGAAAAATTCGCAAAGAAACTTAACTGATGTTACGCAATAACTCCAATTCATAGAAGGGCTGCAAGGAACAATTTACAGCGTCTAGCTCCTCATTCAACTCTCATGGAGTTGAATTTCGTTGCGATCCTTGTATCTTGTTCCTTTCGCTCCTCCTCTAAATAGAATTTACTGCGTAACATCAGTTATTCAATATCAATAGAAATGGGATAAAGCTGTTGGTTTTGTTGTTGAGCTGTAATTTTGACTTTTTGCCCAATTTCTAGGTCCATAAACTGCGCTGATTTTCCACCTTTGGTGATCTTTGTTGCATTCGAAACAGTTAAATTATACAGGCGAGATTTGCTATTGATGATAAGAAGGCGAGAAAAAGGTTCAATTCCTGTAACATATCCAAAAATACTCACAGTATTTGTTTTAGGCTTTATAGGATTTTGCACAATGGGACTTGTGACATCCAAAGAAACGAGTTCGTTACGACTATTTGTAGAGTCAAACTCGATTTTTACCTTTTGGCCAGCTTGCAAGTTTTGGAGAGAAATTTGCTGATTATTTGAGGTCATCTTTGTTTGAGGCAATATAAAAAACTCATCGCTCATTCCCTTGTACAAAACCATCACAGATGTATTTTCCGTATTGACAAATTGGATGGCACCTTGAAGGATTTGTGTACTTGGAGTGTCTTGTTGGGAGTCTTGTGTTGGTTGGGAAAAAAGAGGGAAAAGTAAACACAATAGAGCTAAAATACGCATATTAACCTGAGTTTTGGGTTTATTTCATTCATTATCAACGAGATTACTCTTTCTTCTCATGTTTTTTATCTTAGAAATGGCCTTTTGACCATACCTCACGGTAAAAATCCTGAGAATTTAAGAGAAATCTCCTCATGATTCTGAGCAAACTAAACTTAGAAACTCAGGTTATTACTGTGATGATAGCATTTTTTCTTTTTTAAACACAAAGGGAGATTGTAACTGATGTTGTGCACTAAATCCTGTTTAGAGGAAGAGCGAGAGGGGTGAGATACAAGTATTGCAACGAAGTCCAACTCTAATTAAGAGTTGGATAAGGAGCAAGACGCAGTAGATTATCCCTTGCAGCCTTCCTATGAATAAGATTTAGTGTGTAATTTCAGTTTATAAATCATAAAACCTAGAGAGGCACCCAACACAGCAATAAAGAATTGCCAAGATAGCGGTTCTTGTAAAAACATCCATCCATAAAAATGGGTAAAAATAGGCACGCTGAAACCTAATAAAGAAACCAGTGTGACAGGATGATGTTTTAAAAAGTAAGCGATCATTGTATAAGAAATAATATTTCCAATGATGATGGTGTAGAGCATAAATCCAATGTTTGTTTGGTTAAAACAAACATCAAAAGCCATTTCGTTCCCCATGAAGAAAGAAGTCATCAAAGCAAATACTCCAGAGGCAAGCATAGAAATCCCATTGATTTCAGCAGGATGATAGCGATCTTTTTTGAGTAATTTTTGGGTTAAAATCCAACCATATCTTCCTATCACAACAGCCCCAAAGGCATAAAGAACAGGCATGGAGATATTCAAGCCTAAAATGGGATGCTTTGCTGATACCAAAAGCAGAATTGATAGAAATCCGATGAAAATGCCTAAAAATTGTTTCATAGAAAGTCGATCACCAAAAAGAAAGTAGGCATAGATGGCTGTGACAAAAGGATCTAAAGAGCCAATGAGCACCGCTTCTGAAGAAATCAAAGCTTTAAGGGCGTAAGCTTTTAATATTGCTGGAACAAAGTTGGTAAATACACAAACAAGAATCAGTTGTTTCCCGTCTTCAAATAAATGTTTTATCCTCAAGTTTTTAGAGCGTTTTATCAGATAATAGCCAACTAGAAGCAACCCAGATATTCCCATGCGTACAGCAACAAAAAACACGGGATTTAAATCATGCAGAATGAATTTATTTGCAGTAAATGCAGATGCAAGGAGGCCAAAGCCAAAAATCATCCAAAACATCTGAGCAGTTTAACATATAGAGGAATTACTGAGTAAACAGGGTGCTTTTTTCGCCTTTGATGCCTTCTGTGGTGATTAAAGAAAGTTCTTTACTATCACTTTCAATTTCTAAAATCGCACCATTTTCAATTAGAAGGGTTTCTTCTTGATATTTTCCAATTAAGACCAATAAAAGCTTCAAAATGGCATTGTGCGTCACAATGACCACTTTCTCCCCTTCATGGTTTTTGCAAATTTCATGAAATGTGGGCAAAATGCGTTCTGCAAGATCAATAAAACTTTCAGAATCTTCAACAATTTTGTTAAAGAGTCTTTCATAAAAATTTAGGGAAAAATGCTCTTCGAGTTGGTTTCGAAATGTTCTTTTATACTCGCTGATTAAAAGCCCTTCAATACTCCCCTTATCGCGTTCATGCAAATGTGGATGTTCAATCACTTGATGTCCAAAGGGTTTAGCAATGATTTCTGCGGTTTTTTTCGCGCGGCTCAAATAAGAGCTATAGATGGCAGTAATGGGCAAAGATGTAAAAACCTCAGCAAGCAACTTGGCCTGTAGAATCCCCTCTTCATTGAGTTCAATATCGGTTTTTCCTTGAATCCGTTTTTCTTTATTCCAATCGGTTTGCCCATGACGAATGATGTAAAGCGTGGTTGTCTTCATATTCGTGATCCTACCAAATCCTAAGATTACATCTACTTTTTTATGATAGTGGTAAAAAATCAATTACTTACAAATTTTTTCAAGAGATTTTCCTTGAAATTGTTTGTTTGTTCTTATTTTTTTTACCTTGTGGAAAATATGCTTCCCATATCTCTTGCATTTTTTTGATAAGATTTTCGCAAAAACCTTGAAAATCTTTAGGATCTAAAGATTCAAATGATGAGACTTGTAGTTTTTCATTGGTATCTGCTTCTATAAGAGTCTGCCCACAGATGAGAATTTCTAAGGTACTCAAATCTCCAAGCTATCTGCTTATGTTGAATTATAGTTATACGTATATATTCGGGAACTTTAATAAGAAAACTTGAGACATGCGACACATGTCCATTCGTAACAGCTTGCACCATAGGCCAATCACCTCGATTAAAATCATTGAGTCCTGGTACAGGCTTTTGGCATCTCGATAGACCATCAAACTAAGCAAGCCCGGAACTTTTAGGCCGTGAGTTTTTCTGGTTTTACCATCCACCCATCCAAAAACATATGCTGGTGTGTAAGATTTGGTTTCAAACACACCTTCAAAAGCGGCCAGTTTTTCTGGTTGGGCTTTTGCCACAAAGCGCGCTAGGCTATCTGCAGAAATAAATTGGAAAATGCAAGAGGTGAGCGCGATCAAAACCCCGAGTTTCATAGTTTTGATAGAAAATAGCACATGGCGTTCTTTATATAGGTAATAAGCGGCAATGCTGATCATCAAAAAAGCTCCTGTTAACCATGCAGAAAACAGCGTGTGGGACAGATGATTTAAGCTCGATTCGGTAAAAATGATATCCTTCAAGCGATCCACGTGAGCGACTATTTTTCCCCCAGGTCCTTGAACCAGCTTATATCCTGTGGGCGCTTGCATCCACGCATTGGCAATCACAATCCAAAAGCCACTAAAGTGAGCTCCAAAAGTCACCATTCCTGCAGCAAAGGTGTGAACAAGTGGAGAGACCCTATCCCAACCAAAAAGCAAAATACCTAAAAAGCCAGCTTCCACTAAAAATGCAAAAAAGCCCTCAGCGCTCAAAACGCTCCCAAATACATCCCCGACAAATTGAGAATATCTAGCAAAATTGGTTCCAAAAGCAAAAGGAAGTGGAATTCCGCTTGCAATTCCAAGGGCAAATGTCAAAGCAAAGACCTTGACCCAAAATTTAGAGATCCTTTGCCAGACAGGATCCTTGGTTTTCAGATAGATAAGTCCCATGATAAAGATTGCTAAAGAAAGCCCAATGCTTAGAGGTGGATAGATATAATGGAAGGTAATAGAAACGGCAAACTGAATTCTGGATAAAAGTGCAACTGTCATAAGTCCCCTTTATTTTGTAACAAAACACTGAGGTTAAACTTTTTCGAAAAAAATGTAAAAAAATATTTCTAAAAAAAAACTCATCATGTTAATACAAAATTAGGTTGGCGAAACTCGTGAGTATGTCCCTCTAGAAAGGTGAATATGATCTATTCAAGCTTCTAGAGGGATATGTTCCTGAAATTTTCCCAAACCTTTAAATTTAAAGGAGAAAAAAATGATGAAGAAATTAGATATTTTGACACTTTGTTTAGTGACTTTAGGTGGAGTGAACTGGGCGCTTATTGCTCTTTTCAATTTCAACATTATCACTTACTTTTTCAGCAAAGAGTGGATTATTAACGTAATTTACGTTGCAGTTGGTATCGCATCTGTTTACTTATTGATTGGCTGGGGCTACATTTGCTCTCACTGGAAATCAAGACGATAATTACCTAACGAGTTTTTGATATAAAGGAGTGAATTTTTAAATTCGCTCCTTTTTTATTTTCTCTCATGTTAAGTTTGATTCATGAGTTTAGCTGTCAAATTAAGACCTCAAACACTTATTCAAGTTGTCGGACAAGAGCATTTAACCAAAAAAGGCACTCTATTTTACAACCTTTTGCATGCAAAGACACCTACTTCCATCCTTCTTTGGGGGCCTCCCGGATGTGGCAAAACCACGCTGGCAAAGATTTACCAGGATCAGTTTGACGCTACCAAGGCCAGCTTTAGTGCAACGTCTGCAAAAGTTAGCGATATTAAACAACTCGTTGATCAAATCCGCTCTCAGCCACTCTTTCACAAAAAAATCCTGCTTTTTTTAGATGAGATCCATCGTTTTAACAAATTGCAACAAGACTTGTTTCTGCCTCTCATCGAAGAAGGATCACTCATCCTCATTGGAGCGACGACAGAAAATCCTTCCTTTGCGCTCAATAAAGCTTTGCTTTCTCGACTCAATATATTTATTCTAAACGCGCTAGAAAAAAAGGACTTTTTCAAACTCCTTCAAGATTACGAAAAGACACATCCTCTTCCCCTCACAGATGAAGCCAAAGAAAAACTCATTTCCTTAGCCGCGGGCGATGCACGTATTTTCTACAATCTCTTAGAAAGCCTAGAAAAACAACAACTCACAGATACCATCGACGTAGATACTTTAGAAAAAAAACTCCCCCACGCGCTTTCTAAATATGACAGACAATACGATTATCACTATTTTTTCATCTCTGCTCTGCACAAAAGTGTCAGAGGTTCAGATCCTGATGCTGCGCTTTACTACCTAGCACGCATGCTCAACGGCGGAGAAGACAGGCTCTATCTTTTAAGACGCCTAATACGCATGGCAGCAGAAGATATTGGCTTAAGCGATCCCAACGCCCTTACCATTGCCACCAATGCGCTTTTAGCTTTTGAAAAAATAGGCTCTCCTGAGGGCGATCTTTTTTTGGCAGAAGTGGTGCTCTATTTGGCGCTTTGTCCAAAAAGCAATGCCATCTACACAGCCTTTAATAAAGCCACTGAATTTGCCAAAGAGACAAGCGAGCACATGCCTCCTCCCTGGATCCTCAATGCTCCTACCCAATGGATGAAGGCACAGGGTTTTTCTAAAGGATACATCTACGAACATGATGAAAAAGGAGCTATTTCTTCACAGAAATTCTTCCCGGAGAAACTCACACCGCAAACCTTCTATTCCCCTACAAGCTACGGATTTGAAAAAGAGCTCAAAAAACGTATTGAATATTTTAATCAACTCAGAGAAAAACCTTGATCTATTTAAAAACAAAGGCTTACAAAAGAAATATTCTATTGCATTTGTTGTTTATTTGTATTAAAATATCTTTCTTAAAGAGGGAAAAAAAATGGAAACAATAGCACAATTACCCACAATGTGGAGAATAGGTCCATTTTGTACAATAATAAACAAAAATTATTTAAAAAAGGGATTTGGTCAATTAGATCAATCAAAGGGTTATATAATCACAGGGATTTTGCATAATGCTGCGCAGTTTTTAGGTTCATGGCATTTTGGAAAAGACATTATAGAGCGTGCTAAGGTTGTTGACGAAAGTAAATGTAAACCAGAATTTTTCGAAGTAAAAAGATCATGTTGGCAAGCAAGGGTGTGGAATCTTGTGTTCTTTCTTGGCTGTGGGGAACTGGCCCACCTAAAATATAATAAAACTTTATGTACCTTAGTCTCTACCTTGCTAATTGCAAAGTTGACAAGTAATTATTTTATTTCAAAAGATCTTCAAACTTATCGAAAGAATTTTGAAGCTAGCGAAGGATCTAAAAGTTAATAAATAATTCCCTTCTCTTTTAAAAAGGTTAATGCCACATCATGCAGATCTGCTTGGCTGTTTCTTAAGTTTGCGTTAAGTGCTTGGTACTCTTCTTTAGAGATTTGGTTTTCTAAAAGTGCTAAAGTGTCTTCAAGTTCAGGATATTTTTGAAAGAGGTCTTTTTTGGTAAGAAGCAGGCTTTCGTAGGGAGGCATTGCTTCTTTGTCATCTTCTAAGATGTATAGATCAAAGCGTTTGATTTCATCGTCCAGTTCGTTTGCTACAATAAAATCTAGCTCATTTGATGTGAGATTCAAATATAATAGCCCTGAATCCATTAAGATAGGATTCCATTGTAAATCATACGCTGTGATGAGATTTGTGTAGTCTTGCCTTGCTATAAACTCTGCATCCATTCCGACTTTAAAGGGATGGTTTTGTGTGTATGTTTTTAAATCAGATAAGGTTTTTATATTGTGTGTTTGAGCAAATGCTTTGGTTACGCAGATGACATAGCTATTGGAAAATCCAAAGAAAAGCTGTGTGTCAAGTTGGTATTTTTCCAAACCTTTTTTAATAAATGCTATGGGCTCTTTAGGCATGTGAGTGGAATCTAAAATCCCATAGATAATCGTGCCTGTGTATTCGGGATAAAGGTCGATGTCGTTAGCTTTGAGCGCATTAAATGTCATAAATGTGGAGCCTAGGTTGTAGTGCCTTTTTACAGTGTAGGGAGTTTTGTGTTCAATAAGGATTGTGACAAGCTCTGCTAAAATTTCGTCTTCGTAGCTTTTGCATGAGACGCAGATGGTATTATGATTTTGTTTTGCAGGAAGAATGATCAGCAAGCAGCTAAGGAGTAAAATCAAGCAACCAAGGATGAATAGTTTGTGTTTAAATGTTTGCATTTTTTTTAACTACAGTGAGCCATTTTTCCATTTTTAAAAAACAAAGATCCACAAGTACAGCCATGATCACAACAGGAATGGTGCCGGCAAGCACAAAATCCACTTGAAAGCGTTTCAATCCTTGGAAAATCAAGTCTCCCAATCCGCCGGATCCAACGAGTGATGTGAGTGTCACAAGTCCAAAGGTTGAAACAGAAGAAAGGCGCAGTCCTGATATGATAAGTGGAATAGAAAGAGGCAATTCGATGTGGTAAAAAATGTGCCATTTTTTCATACCGATAGCTTTTCCAAGTTCAATGGTTGCTGAAGGAATGTGCTTAAGTCCCATAAATGTGTTTTTTAGGATGGGTAATATCGCGTAAAAGACAAGCGCAATGATGCCTGGAAAAAAGCCTGTTGTTGGAAGAGAGATGGTGGGTTTGAGTTTTAAAAATGCCACTTCAATCAAGGCAATTAAAGCAATGCCCGGAACGGTTTGAAAGATGGAAATGATGCTAAGTATGGCTTCGCTCAAAGCTTGCTTTTTAGATTTTGCTAGAAGTATGCCAAGCAAAATTCCGATGACAAAAGCAATCAGCGTAGAAAAAAACCACAATTGTAAATGTTCCAAGCTTTTAGCTAAAATAAGATCAAAGAGTTTTTTAGACATTTTCCTTAATGATTGTGTTGATGATTTCCATGAGATTTTGTTTGGTTAAATGACCGACATATTCTTTCCCCTCAAAAATTGGGATTTGTTTTTCATTTGTTGTTTTGAAATAGTCCAGCGCTTCTAAAAGCGAGTGGCGCATAAGCAGATGTTCTGGTGTGGATATTTTACCTTTGTTCATTTTGAGTTTTTTAAGTTGCGATTTTATGGTTTCTGCATGAAGGATGAGCTGAAAGCGATGCGGGCCTAAAAACTGGTCTACAAAAGCATTTTTAGGTTTTAAAACAAGTTCTTGTGGCGTGGAAAATTGCTGTAGTTTGCCTTCATGAAAGATCGCAATTTTATTCGCAATTTTCAAAGCTTCGAAAAGATCGTGGGTAACAAATACCACCGTTTTTTTGAGCTGAAACACAAGATCGATAAATTCGTTTTGCAATTGTTCGCGCGTCATGGGATCAAGCGCAGAGAAGGGCTCGTCCATAAGTAAGATGGGCGGATCGGCAGCAAGAGCCCTTGCAACACCAACGCGCTGTTTTTGTCCTCCGCTTAGCTCGAATGGATAACGATATAAAAACTCTTTGGGTTCTAAATTGACAAGTTCGAGTAGATAGTCGATACGTTTTTCGATTTTGTCAGTATTCCAGTGATTGAGCTTGAGCACTACTTCTAAGTTTTCAAGCACAGTCATGTGATCAAAGCAGGCATCGTCTTGTACTGCATATCCCATCGATCTTCTTAGTGAAAAAATGTTTTGTTTTTTGACATCGACATTGCTGACAAGAATGCGCCCTTTTGTAGGCTCTATGAGACGATTGATGAGTTTTAGAGCTGTAGTCTTCCCAGAGCCTGAGGTGCCCAAAAAGACAACTACTTGTCCATCATCAACCGTTAAAGAAAGGTCTTCTACTGCGACTTTCCCATCCGGAAATGTTTTTGAAATCGCGTCAAAAACAATCACACCTATACCTCAAACTTTTTTTTACCACGCAATCCGTCCATTGTATTCAATGCTCAAATAATTTACAATCTACGGCCTGGGGACTGGACGACAAACAGTGACTTCCCTAGAATAAAAAAAAGTTTAACTATGACAAAAGATTATACATTTTATTCATGCGATCGTGAAAAACAAGCAAAAAGCTTAAAAAAAGATCAGCTTTTGAAATGTTTAGAAAATATGGTCCTTATCCGTATTTTTGAAATGAAAGCAGAAATGGCCTATTTGAAAGGAAAGATGGGAGGCTTCTTCCATTCCTATCAGGGGCAAGAAGCGATCATGACGGCGCTTTATGAAGTTTTTGGACCCAATCATTGGTATGCGAGCACCTATCGCTGCCATGGCGCAGCCCTTACTCTTGGAGCTTCTTGCAATGAAGTGATGGCAGAGTTGTTTGGCAAAAGCACAGGCAACGCTAAGGGACGTGGCGGTTCGATGCATCTGTATCATGAAAATCTTTTGGGTGGATTTGGGATTGTGGGTGGACAGATTCCTGTTGCTACAGGCGCTGCATTTTCGAGTAAATATTTAAAGAATGGCAAAATGGCGCTCTGCTTTTTGGGAGATGGCACCATTCCTCAAGGCTCTTTTCATGAATCATTAAATATGGCTTCGCTTTGGGATTTGCCTTGTTTGTACATCATCGAAAATAATATTTGGGGAATGGGCACGCATTTTAAAGACGCCAATTGTATCTCCCCTCTAGCTGAAAAGATTGCACCACGCTATGACATGGAATACTACACGATTGATGGTGTGCAGTTTTTTGATCTTGTGACAGCGTTCAAAGAAATCTATGAAAAGATGAAAAAAACATCTCGGCCCATTTTGATCGAAGTTGTAACAAATCGCTTTCGTGGTCATTCGATTTCAGATCCAGGGATTTATCGTTCTAAAGAAGATGTAAAGCACGCCATGCAAAATCTAGATCCGATCAAAGTCTTCAAAGAACAATTACTATCATTCGGACTCATGAATGACACTCAGTTTGATAAAATCGAAAATGTGTGTGAAAAAAAAGTGCTAGATGCTCTTGAATTTGCCGAAAAGAGCCCTTGGCCAGATCCTGTAGAATTAGAAGAGGATGTGTTTGCAAAATGAAACATCAAGAAATTAACATGCGCGAAGCTTTAAGACAAGCCATCCAAGAAGAGATGGTACGAGATAAAAATGTCTTTGTCATGGGCGAAGAAGTGGGTGAATATAATGGCGCTTACAAAATCACAAAAGGATTGTTAGATCAGTTTGGCAAGCAGCGTATTGTCGATACACCCATCTCAGAGCTTGGATTTGCAGGCATTGGGATTGGCGCTGCGATGACAGGACTTAGGCCTATTATTGAATTCATGAGTTTTAATTTCTCTTTTGTCGGTTGTGATCAGATTATTTCTAATGCCGCAAAAATGCACTACATGTCAGGCGGGCGTTTTCACGTACCCATTGTTTTTCGAGGGCCTAATGGATCGGCTGCCCAAGTCTCTTGCCAGCATTCGCATTGCGTCGAGGCATTTTATTCTCTTTTCCCAGGACTTATTGTGATTTCCCCTTACACTGTTTACGATGCGAAAGGATTACTTAAATCAGCAATTCGCAATAATAATCCTGTGATCTTTTTAGAAAACGAACTTTCCTATGGCGTGAAACAAAGTATTCCTAAAGAAGAATACTTTGTGGAAATTGGAAAGGCCAATGTCTTGAAAAAAGGCAAAGATCTTACCTTGGTTTCAAACAGTCGTATGTTGAACTGGTGCGAAGAAGTGGCGGCTGAACTTTTCAGAGAAAAACAGATCGATATTGAGATTATTGATTTAAGAACCATCAAGCCTTTAGATATCACAACGATTGCAGAATCTGTCAAAAAAACGCACTTTTGCTGCATCGTGGAAGAAGGACACTATTTTACAGGTTTAAGTGCAGAAATTGCCTTTCAGATTCAGGAACATGTGTTTGATTATTTAGATGCGCCCATTAAACGCGTATGCCAAAAAGAAACACCGATGCCCTATTCAAAAGTGTTAGAACATGCTACACTACCAAATAAGCTAAGAATTAAAGCAGCGATCTTAGAAATGCTGAGAAAGTGAGGTTAAGTTTATGCCCTATCCATTTTTAATGCCCAAATTGAGCCCAACTATGGAAGAAGGAACGATTGTCAAATGGCACAAAAAACCGGGTGATTTTGTCGATTTTAATGATCTTATTTTTGAAGTGACTACCGACAAAGCAACAGTGGAACACCACGCATTAGAAAAAGGGTATTTAAGAAAGATTCTTGCTCCCGAGGGAAGCGTGGCTAACGTCGGAGATGTTTTAGCGATTTTTTCAAAAGAGCAAAATGAATCGATTGAAGATTTCAAGATCCCTAAAAAACCTAAGCCAAAAGAAGAGGTTGTGATCAAAGAAACAGTCAAACAAGAAAAAGTTACCCACATTCCAGGTGCTACTTTTGTGGCTTATCCACCTTTAGAAAAGCATGACGATCCCTACCTTCATATTGAGGAAAAAGAGATTTTTGCCTCCCCTCTTGTCAAAAAGATTGCAAAAGAATATAACATCGACTTGAGCTCTATCAAAGGTTCTGGGCCTAACGGGCGCATCATGAGCCGTGATTTAGAAAGCGCCGGGGAAAAACCTACATCGGGTTTTTATAAAACTAAAATGCCAGAGCAGATGCCAGGAAGCTTTGAGCTTAAAGATCTATCCCCTGTGAGAAAAGTGATTGCAAAAAAACTCGCTAGGGCAAAAACCTTCATTCCGCATTTTTATGTCTCGCAGCAAATTGATGTCACAAGCTTAATGCATATCCATGATCAATTTAAAGCTAATCAGATCAAAATCACCATTAATGATTACATTGTTAGAGCCTCTGCACTTGCACTCCAAAAACATCCGATTATCAATTGTTGTTTTGATTCAGAAAAAGAGCAACTCATCGAGTTTCAAACGATCGATATTTGTATTGCTGTTCAGATTGAAGATGGACTCTTTACTCCTATCATACGCAATGCTGATCTCAAACGTATTGATCGTATTTCACAAGAAGCCAAGGTTCTTGCTCAAAAAGCACGCAATAAAAAGCTGCTTCCCCATGAATACCAAGGCGGCTCTTTTACCATCTCTAATCTAGGGATGTATGGCATTTCCGAATTTGTTGCAGTCATCAACCCTCCACAATCGTCCATTTTGGCTGTCGCTGGCATGCAAGATGTACCAGCTATTGAAGAAGACACGCTTGTCAATAGAAAGAAAATGACAGTGACGCTTTCTTGCGACCATCGCATCGTCGATGGCAAAGATGCTGCTGAATTTTTAAATACACTCAAGTACTTTCTAGAAAATCCTGTGCTTTTGATTATCTAATGTAAAAAAAAATCCTTTTTGCTAGTAATTATTGTAGACATTTTTTTTTGACAGATTTCAATAATTTTCTTAGTTAATAAGGCACCTGCCATGGGACCTGCACCTGAGATAATTCCAATTGATTTATTCTTCATTTGTAACTCCTTTTGAAATTACAGATTTAGATGTGATTTTTTGTCCTACTAGGAATCCTAAAAAGCTCAATGAGATGGTTAAAAGCTCTTTTGGAATTGGAGGGGGGAAAAAACGAAAGATTATAAATCCTAAAGCTCCTGCAATAATTGATAAAAAGGCGGCTAATTTGGATGGATTTTTCATCCAAATAGCTGCGAAAATTGGAATAAATAAAGTACAAACAGAAAATTCATAAGATAGAATCAGCATAGCAACAACATTGTTGAAGAAAAAACCAAATGCCAAAGATATTAAACCCGTACATAGTGTTAACAATCTAGAGAGTTTAAGCTGTTTATTGGGGGTAATTTTCTTAAGTGATAAAAAATCATAGGATAAATTAGAACTGATTGAGCATAAAATGGAATCTGCTGTTGAAATAACGGCCATAAAAATTGCTCCCATGAACAATGTTGTAACAAATGGATTGGTGAAGGTTTTGAC
>JAAKFQ010000013.1 GCA_011064725.1 Chlamydiota bacterium
CTTGAATATTTTCAAGATCTATAGGAACTATCTCAGGATCATTTGTTGATAGACCTCTAAATTTAATGTTTGCTCCGTGAAGATCACCCACATGGATTCTTGATAAAATCGCGTGCATTTCATTTAATTTGTTCTTTAGTAAAGCTTGTTTTCCAGAAGCAACGGAAGTGTTAATAAATTGTTTGGCAGATGTAGCTACCTTTTGATTATGTTTATCCATTGATAATTTTCCTTCGACAAATTCCCATATGCTTATATTTTCTATGTTATGAATTGAATAAGTTGGTAGTGTATTTTTTACAGTTCTTTTATCTAGGGGAATAGCATTTATCTCTTTAAACAATTGTATAATAGCTTCGTCGATACTAGCATCTCTTGGTTTACACACGCAGATAGGATTATCTTTGAATGTGATGTAAATGGCTACTTTTCCCTCGTTATGTGTTTCACTGTTTTCAATGAATGTTACTTTAAATTCAGGGTTTTCTTCTTTATCTTTAAAAAAATTTGTTATTAAAAATTCTCGGTTATTTTCTATCCATCTTTCAACTTCTTTTTTATAAATAAATTTATTCACATATGAATTTATCAATACGTCTTTATAATGTTGAATATTTAGTTCTGTTAATTCATAATCAAAAAACTTTTGTGTAAATTGAGTATTTATTAAGGGAACGTACTTCTTTTCAAAATTATCGATTGCTTCTTCTAATGAAGTAAACAACATTTCACTTTCTTTTGAAGAAGTTTTTTTATTAACTGCCATCTTGTATGACTGAAGTTTTTTTTCTATATCATTTAAATCTGTTTCCACTTCCGTTATTATCGGACGTAATTCCTCTGCAAATTTGTCAATTTTTTTATTTCTTTCCTTGATACAAAAATTTGCAGCATTGGATATTAAAGGATTAACGTTTTGAATACCTTCTTGTTCAAAATGACTAGAAGGGGGGGAGAATAAAATTGGATCAGTTATCTTTTTGCGTCCTGGTAGAGGTGGTGGAGATGCCATGATTTATCCTTGTGTCTAAATTTTTGCTCATGAATTCTTAAACGATAAAAATAATTGTTTCTCATTGATCTAGGATAACTTATAACTTGTTTTCCTTCACTTGAGTGTCTAGACCCTAAAAAATATTTTAATCTTCCATTTTCTAATTTATCGATAGTTTTCTATTTTTAGACCATTTTCTGAAAATAAAGTCAATGTTTTTCAAAACAAAATCAATTTTGTTTAAATTTTTGGAAATCTTTAATCACTATATTGCCTGGTTTGTGCCGGCGTAACATTAGTGCTTGAATTTCTTTGACTGCTACTTTCAAAATAAGGCTAAATTCTTTTTCTGTTTATTTTTTCAGCGTATTACCATCGAAATTAAACAATGCGAATCTTTCGGCACTTTTTGTACCGACTCTTAGAAATTTTCGAAACGTTTCAATCAGCCTGATAAGATATTCTGAGTATTTTGCCATAAAGAAAAAGAATAGCGTTTTTCACTTTAATTTCGAACAAAGTTCATTAGGTGGGTAAAATTTTTTTCCACTTTTTTTTAAAACCGACATTATACAGTAAATTCTGTTTAGAAGAGGAGCGAAAGGGACGAGATATAAGGATAACGATGACATCCAACTCCATGAGAGTTGGATTAGAGTCAAGACGCCGTAGATTGTTTCTTGCAGCTTTTCTTTGAATGGAAGGTAATGCATAACATCAGTTTTTAATTTTTTAAAAAAATTATTTTGATAGTATTGGGAGGTTAAACCAACCTTAAGGGGAAACTATGAATTTATTTTGGGCAGTCATTATAGCAACAGTTATCTATATGGTTGTAGGAATGTTTTGGTATAGCCATATGTTTTTTGGAAAATCATGGGAAAAAGCAAATAAAATTACCGCAAAAGATAAGAAAGGAGGAATGGGCAAAGGTTTTATTGGTGATGTGATCATTGGACTTGTCATTTCTTACTTTTTAGCCTGTTTTATTAGTAAATATGGCCACTTTACATTTATGGGGGGAGCTACAATCGCATTTTGGCTCTGGCTTGGATTTGTGGCCACAACCCAACTATCTGGTGTTCTCTGGTCAAAGAAGCCTTTTAGCGTGTACCTTGTAGATGTAGGATGCTATTTAGTGACATTTATCCTTATGGGTGGTGTGCTTGGCGTGCTTATAAAATAAGTTATGGAGCGAGTTGTGTGGGAGGAACTTCCCATCCGCCTCCAAAGGCTTTATACAAAGCGATCACCTCTTGTGTGATCGCTTTTTCTATTTGTAATTTTTGGATTTGCGTTTCGTAGGTTTTTTGCATTGCAGTAAAAGTATTAAGACCGTTTTCTAGTCCCGTATCAAAGCGATCTTGATAAAGTGCGAATTTTTTTTGTTGAAACAATAGCGCTTTTTCTACTGAAAAAAGTTTTTCTTTTTCTTTTGTGAAGGTAATAAGATGATCTTCAACTTCCCTGGTCGCATCTTGGATTGTTTTTTTGTATTCTAAAACTGCTTGTAAATAGCGCTGATTGTTTGCTTTGATATTAGCTTTAATTTTACCACCATGGAAAAGGGGAGCTAAAAGATTAATTCCATAGGACCAAAATGTGGATTTTGCAGAATAAAGACTTGGAAATAGGTCAGATTCTCTTCCATAAGATAGAGGAATAGAAAACGAAGGAAATAGTTCTTTTTTTGCGGCGCTTAAATTGTTGAGCGCTGCTTGTATCAAGAGTTCTTTTTCTAAAATATCAGGGCGTTTTTTGAGCAGAGTGGAAGGGAAAGAGAGTGGCAAGATGTGTAAATTTTTCGGCAGGGATTTAGGTTCTAAAAGCCACAAAAGTGTGTTGGGATTTTTAGAAGTGAGCGTAGCAATTTGATAGATCAATAATCTCTCTTCTTTTTCTACTTGATAGAGTTTTTCTTCGAAAGTTGTTGTTAAAATTTGTGCTTCTAAAAAATTCAGCTCATTTTCAAAACCTGCACAAAAGCGCAATTTTTGTAGTTCAGTAATTTTTTTTACAACATCGATCAAATGGCAAAGGATGTGCTTTTCTTGTTGCGTGTAGCGAAGTTCTAGATAAGCGCTTGCTAAATCTGCAAAAACAATCACTTGCGTCATGTTTTTGGCGTAATTGAGAGCTTTCATCTCGTACAATTTGGCTCTTGTGGCATCTTGAATTTTTCCCCAAAAATCCAGTTGCCAGATCGCATCAAATCCAAATTGAAAAAAATTTACTTTGTTGTTGAAGGCGGTGAGCAGAGGAATAAAAGGATCTGATGGAGAAACGCGTGATTGAGAAACTGCTCCTTGAAAATCTAATTGAGGATAGAGCTCACTTTTTTTTATCAGGCGTTCGAATCTTGCAGTTTCTACCTGTTTTTTTGCAATTTGAAGATCAAAATTTTGCAAATAGGCCATTTCGATCAAACGATTCAAATCCCAATCCTTAAATGTTTTCCAAAAGTGCACATGCATATTTTCTGATTCGACAAGATAATCCACCCAACTTTGCTGCAAAGCCACATCCTCTTTGGTTATTTTTGGTGCCGAACAGCTCAAAAAAAGACATAGCCATAGGTATCTAATTTTCATACTTCTCGCTTGTTTCAATATCTACATCGAGTTGTTGACCGACGTAAATGGGATAGTGGTTAGGTTCAAAAGAATAGATCAGCTGCAAAACACGTGTATCAACTCTTTCGGAAACATCTGAAGTCAGATTGACCTTGGGGATGATATAAGGGTCAATACGTACAAAGGTCAAAGGGATTTGTGTGAAGGGATCGCCTCTTGGATAGCCAATGGCTCTTTTATCCGTTTCTAAACGCCATACATCAAACTCATCGATATCCACTCTGACATGATAAGTATCGACAGCTCCCATAACAATGAGTACACTTTGCTCAGAAGAAGCGCTGGCATATTCTCCTTTTAAAGTGTTGACTTGTAAGATGGTGCCATCAATAGGAGCTCTTACAGTGTATAAATCGATGCGTGTTTTTAAATCTGAAATCTTTTTTTCACTCTGCAAGATTTCTTTTGCCAAAATTACAAGGTCAGATTCAATTCTTTTGACCTGAAAAGCGCGAGTTTCAAATGCTTCTTTAGAAAGTGAAGAAGTGTGTTTAAGTTGTTTTGCACGCGTTAACTGATCTTGTGCTTCTTTAAGATCTATGTGTGCTTTTTGGATTTGGGCTTTTAACACATCGATTTGTGTGAGTTCAAATGTGAGTTCGCTTTTTAGTTGCGTGTCATCTAGACGAAAAAGAGGATCATCTTTTTTTACTTTGTCATTGACGTGGATATAGATATTTTCCACAAGTCCTGAATAGAGTGTACCCATTTCAATATTGCGTGAGCTAGCTTCGATAATTCCAGCACCTGCAACAAACGTTTTAAAAGGTGGTGTTTGAGGTTCGTAGAGGGGATCTGCGGGTGTGAGTTTTTGCGCGCCAGAATAGACCATGAAAATGCCGAGCAAAATTCCACAGCCTGCTAAAATAAAGATGATGGTATTTCTAAGCTTTTTAAAATTCATAACTCCTCTTCACTGACCTTACGCATTACCTTCTGTCTATATGAAGGCTACAAAAAACAATCTACGGCGTCTTGCTTCTCATTCAACTCTCATGGAGTTGAATTTCATAGCCATTCCTTGTATCTTGTTTCTTTCGCTCCTCCTATAAACAGAATTTATTGCGTAACATCAGTTTTTCACTGTTTTACCACTTTTAAGATTTTTCCGTCTTCCATTTGTGCAATACGACTGGCATAAGAAAAAATGCGACTATCGTGCGTGACAACAAGAAGCGTACTTTGGTTTTTGTTACACAGCTCTTTTAAAAGAGCCATGATTTCATCGCCTATTTTATGGTCGAGTGCAGAAGTTGGCTCATCGCACAAAATCAATTCAGGTGAATGCACAAGTGCTCTTGCAATGGCGACACGTTGTTGTTGTCCAATAGAAAGTTCTTTTGGAAAAAAATCTAAGCGATCTTTGAGCCCCACTTTTTCCAAAATTTCACAGGCGCGCTCTTTTCCATTTTCCTCAATGATTTGTAAAGGAAGCTGTACATTTTCTAACACGGTGAGCTGAGGCATTAAATTAAATGATTGAAAACAAAACCCAATTTTTTTTGAACGAAATGAACGTTTATTTGTTTGTGACATTGTTTCCATATCCTCATCAAATACAACACATTTGCCATCTGTTTGATCTAAAATGCCAGCAATGACAGAAAGTAGCGTTGTTTTACCACAGCCAGAAGGTCCTACAATCATGTAAATTTCACCTTTTTCTACATGGATATCGACACCTTGCAAGGCCCACACACCTGTGTCTCCATGTCCGAAAAGTTTTTTTATGTCTATACATTCAATTGCTGTCATTTTAACTCCTAAAAACAATGGCAGGTTCGAGTTTGAGGATTTTTTTTACGCAAATAAAGGTAGATCCAATGCAAATAAACATCACAGCTAAAAAAGTGATTAAAAGTAGATGCCATGTGAGTAAAAAGGAGAGCTGTGTGTTTTTAAGCAAAAGCCCAAATAAAGCCGCAAGTCCAACACCAAGGCCATAACCAATCACTCCCATCATCAACGTTTGTAAAAGGATCATGAGCACAATCTTTCGGTTTTGCACGCCCATTGCCATAAAAGTGCCAAAATAGCGTAAGTTATCTTGCACAAAGTTGTAAAAGGTTTGTCCTGCAATAGCAATGCCCACAAGTAAGCCAAGCAATACAGCAAACCCAAAATTGATGGGAATGCCCGTGTATTTGAAGATGTACATCATTGTGACATATTCAAACTGTTTTCCTGTGTAGGCTTGCAAGCCTGTACGTTTGCGAATCGTTTGGCATAATGTTTCTACATCGACGCCTTCTTTGGCTTTTACAAGCACATAAGAGAGCATTTTTCTCTGAGGGGGTGCAAATTGAACAGCTCGCGAAAAGGTAGTGTAGATGATGGGCAAAGAGTTTAAAGTACGAGTAGTTAAACCAATTCCTACAACTTTAGCCCGATGATCATTGATTTCTAACCTAGAACCCACATGGAGGGGGATTTTTTTCCCATCTCTTGTTGAGGCCAGTTTGCCTTCTGCTCCATAGAGATCTACAATCACGCCATCACTTTGCCTCAAATCAATGAGTTTTCCCTTCAACATTTCAGGCGGCGCACCAATGAGTGTCGCATCATCCACTCCAATTACAAAGCTGTTTTGAAAAGATCCATCGGGCAAACGTGCTTGTAACATGCCTTTGTACAAAGGAACCGCCCATTTCACTCCAGGAACACCACGCACTCGAAAGAGTTCCATATCCTGCATGTTGATGACATCGTCAACGTATTGGATTTTTGGGTCCATGACCCAAATATCTGCCTGTCCTGTATCTTGGATAAAACCATAAGTGCGACTCATTAGGCCAAAAAAGATCGAAGATTGTTGCGTGATTAAGAGGGACGCAAACGTCAGACCAATCAAAATTCCTAAATATTTGGCGCGATCTCGAAGGAGCATTTTTAGAGCAAGTCTATACATGGATATTTAATACGGCTGTGCCTTTTAATTTATGGTGTTTTAAATCGTCTAGAGCCTCGTTGGCTTTTTCTAAGGGATATTCTTGCACATGTGTTTGAATGGGGATTTTTTTTGCTAATTTCAAAAATTCTTTTCCATCTTCGCGTGTGTTAGCTTCTACAGAAACAAGTTTTTTTTCATGAAACAATGTGCTGTCATAGTCTAGTTTGGGAATAGGGGTCATGCAAATCCCTGCAATAGCAACGACGCTTCCATTTTTAATGCTTTGCAAAGCTTTTGGGACAATATTTCCCGCAGGCGCAAACACAACTCCTGCATCGACTTTGTTTGGAAACGCTGTGTTATAATCTGTCACAAAATCGGCCCCCATTTCTTTAGCAAGCTGTTGATGAGAGGGTGATTGCGTAGCTACAAACACCTCACATCCCCAATATTTTGCCACTTGGATGGCCAAATGAGCGCTGGATCCAAAACCAAAAATACCTAAAGTTTGTTTGGGTTGAATGCCGCTTTGTTTGAGTGCACGAAATCCAATAATTCCTGCACATAAAAGCGGCGCAATATGCATAGGATCGTCATGTTTTTCGAGCAGATAAGCAAAGGCATCTTGTGCAATGGCATATTCGCTATAACCTCCATTTTTATGGTAGCCTGTATACAAAGACTTAGGGCACAAATTTTCTTGATTTTTTTTACAAAATTCACACACCCCGCACGTATGTCTTAGCCAAGCAATACCCACAAGATCGTCTTGTTTAAACTGGCAGTTTGGGCCTGCTTTTTCTACAATACCTACCACCTGATGTCCTGGAATTAAAGGAAGTTTTTTAGCTTTGAGTTCTCCTTCGATGATATGCAGATCTGTGCGGCACACCCCACATGCAAAGATTTTGACTAAAAGCTCACCATTTTTAGGGGTGGGCTTAGGGACATCTTCTAATTGTAAAGGATGTTTTTCAATTAAGGATGGATGATGCAAAACCATAGCTCTCATAAGAACTATAAATAAAAAATTTTGTTTTACATGTCAATTAAAACCGGTATTATAAATCAGTTGAAACTTGAAAAATGAAGAAAATTAAGCTATAATGAATCCTTCAAATTAATAAGGAGATAATAATGAGTGTAACATTAGTAGAAAAAAATATAGAACTTCCACAAACAAAAGATATTTACGATTGTTTGGCGCATGTTAAAAAATTAGAGGATGTAGATCAAACAACACAAGAGATTGTTTTACAAATCAAACAGGCGATGCACCAGGATCTTTTTTTAAAAGTGGTGTTGAAAAGACTGTTTGAAACTTTAAAAACAGGGCAATTATCCTCAGATCATATGGTGTTTTATGAGGAGATGACCTATTTGGCAAAACAACAAAAGCGTCTTGGGTTTAATCTTAAATCTTTATTTGAAGAATTAGAAAATATGAAATTTGCTAATGGGTATTTCAAAGCGGATTTGTCTTACCAAAAAGAACTATTAAAAAATGCACATTTCAAACCTGCTTTTACAATTCGACGATTAAATAACAGTGAAAAAGAAAAGTTCATTAATGTAATGAAGATTACCCACCTGGCTTTTGAAGGAAGGATTCTTAAGAAAGATGAAACAGATCAAGAAACAAAAGAGATAAAGCCTCATCAAAAAGATACAGTTAATCAGGAGGATAAACAAGAGGCCTTTTTACCTTTAAATCAAACTCTCTATGTTGTAGAAACAGTGGCAAAAGAGATTATCGGGACTATGTTGGTATCTTCAAAGTTAGATTGGAAAAACAAAAAAGTGGATTATTACATTGAAGTTGTTGCAAGAGATCCTAGATTTTCTGGATGTCGTATTGGGCAGAGCCTCATTGAACACTTAATTGTTAAACGGCCTCAAAGTGAACTTTCTTTGACAGTGACAAGTTTTCACAACAAAAGAGCCATTGATGTGTATGAAAGACTTGGGTTTCATTTTGTAAAAGATAATAAAACGGATATGGTGAGAGTGCCGGAGTCAAAAACAATGATTGCTCAAAAACACTAAATTTTGTAAATTGAGCATAATCTTTTTGGGGGGTTTAGCTCATTTGGTAGAGCGTCTGATTTGCATTCAGAAGGTGAGGAGTTCGAATCTCCTAATCTCCATTTAATAGGTGAGTCTGAAGCGCGAAGTCTCACACCCTCGGTTTTTAGCGGTTATAGCTCAGCTGGTTAGAGCGCAACACTGATAATGTTGAGGTCCCAAGTTCAAATCTTGGTAACCGCATTTTTCTTCATGACCGACGTTACGATGGATTATTTCTTTGAATGGCTTCGATGCGTTTTTCGATAGAAGGCTCAAAAAGTTTTTGTTGTTTTGTTTTTAACACTTCGATGCTCTTTTCTATTCCCATCACTTTGGCCGTATCTAGATCTGTTTTATAGGTGATGTCTTTATATTGTGTGTAAGCGTGGTATCCCATCACAGCAAAGGGAAGCAAAGGAATGAATCTAGGTGTGCTTGCAAAGGCGAATATACAGAGAGCGACACAAGCTGTGATGTGAGATAGAGCATAATTTCTTGAATCATTATGTTGAATTAAAGAGACATGTTTCGAAAATTCAAAGGTAAAATGATCAAGATCAGTCACTTTTTTGAAAGGAGCGGCGATGACAGCTGGTCCAAAAGACAGATTGCCGCCTAGCGTTTCGTAATTGTCTGCGTACATGTAAATGATAGGTTTGTTATAGCCAAGCATCAATTTAATATGACGCATTTTTTCTACAAGTTGTTTGGGCAAATCTTCTTGGACACGTTGCCACAATTTGATTTTGCATGTGAGTGGATTTGTGGGAAAAAAATGCCCGATTGTAAAAAGGAGATTTGAGAGAAACCCACTAAAAAGAGGGCGCAGGTCAGGTAGATGTATTTCGTCCTCTTCCTCATTTTCAACAAAAAAAGATTGAAAAAATGAGGGGTTTTGAACAGATTCTTTAATTTCTTGTGACATTTTAAAAAGCTCCTTCCTTAAAGCAACCAGGATAGCCTTTTTGTAGAAAAATACGCAATAGTTATTGCACAAGTTAATAAGGAGAGTTAAAATACGAACACATGTTAGATCCAGATATTCAGATTTTTGAAAGCTTAGATTCCACGCAATTGTATGCAAAAGCGCACCTTTTAGAATTTGATGAAGATAAGCTCACAGTGATCTGGGCGCATCATCAGAGCCAAGGAATGGGGAGAAAAGAGCGAAAATGGGTGTCTAAAAAAGGCAATCTTTTTTTTACATTTTGCTTTTTCACAGATGAAGATTTTACGTATCAAAGCTGTATTTTTGTTTTAGCTTTAAGCGTTGTCAAAGTATTAAAAAAACATCACATTGATACTCAATTAAAATGGCCCAATGATTTGCTAGTTTCTAGAAAAAAAATGGGCGGAATATTGGCCGATTTTTGTGTAAAACAAGAAAAAAGAGCCTTTTTGATTGGCCTTGGTTTGAATGTCAATTTAAAGGATGTGTCTTTAATTGACAAAGAAGCCACGTCTCTTTTTTTGCAAACACACAAAACATTCAATGAAGAGCATCTTGGACTTGAAATCATTGCCCAATTTCAAAAGGATTTGGTGGATTTTTTTGCAAATGGCTTTGATCCTTTTTATGAAGATTTGTTAGTATGTATGGTACATAAGCCCAAAGATCGTTTGGTGATTGAGGTTGATCATAAAAAAATCGAAGCTCATTTTCATACGATTACAAAGAAAGGCTATTTAGAAGTGAAACAAAACCATCAATTATTAACATTTAGCGATGCGAGTATTCATGAATTTTAAAATATTGTTTAATCGAGCACTCAATTACTTTTCTCTAAAGCGTTTTTTGATTGCGGCTGTCTTTTTGTTTTGCGCAGCGCTTTTTCAAGCGCTTTATATATTTTTTAAAATACCACTTTTTTTTGCTGTGTTGTTTAGTATAGGATGCATTTTTCTCTCCGGACTTTTTTTGCTGCAAGATTTGGCAGATCCCAAACAAAATTTAAGAGAATTGTTGTTACATTTAAGAGTGCATATTCTCTATTTTGGCCTCGGATTTAGTGCGATTTTACTTTTTTTTATGCTTTTAAGAGCGCTTGCACAATTTATCCTTGCACTGCAACTTATCCCTATTTTGGGCTCTGTGATTTATGTTTTTTTTAGCTTTTTGCCTTTTGTTGTGCATTTTGTAGACACATTGGGTTTAAGCTTCTTTGCTTTTTTGCTTTTCTTCTTTACTCCTGTGTTTTTAATGCGCTCTGAGTATTCTTTTTGGATCGATCTTGCACTAAAAAAGCTTAAAGCGGACAGCTATTTAAATGTCAGGTTATTTATCTTTTCTGCCGCTCCGTTTGCCCTTGCGCTTTTTATGTTAGTCAAAAGTTTTAATGAGGCATTTTATGCCATCGATATCTCGTTTATTTCCTATATCGTTGTTGCGCTTATTGCAGCGGCATTTTTATCTCCTTTTTTGATCTTTTTTTACGCGCTTGCATTTTTATGCCACGTGCATCTTTTAAAAATGATTGAGGAAAAATGAGATGCTGTGTCGTAGGAGCAGGACTCACCGGCCTTGCACTTTGTGTCGATCTTTTAGAAAAAAATTATACAGTGACTCTGGTCGATGATGGAAATGTTTTAATAAACACATTTTCATCAGAGCTTTTGCTTGGGATACCTGAAAAAAATCAGGCACTGCAGGCACTGCTAGATTTGATGACAACTGTGGCGCCAACATGTTTCAAAAAAATACAAGAAGGCTACATTGTCGATGTGGCCCATTACTTAAAAAGGCTTTTTGATTGGTGCAAACACAAAGGGTGTCTTTTTGAAAAAAACAGGTCTTTAGAAAGTTTTGATTTGTATTTTTTTACAACGCCGCTTGCCTTAATTCCTTTATACACGGTCAAAACGCAAAGAGCTATTGTACAACTGAAAAAAAAGCCTCCCTTGCCAGTGATCAAAAAACATTACCTGTTCGATGATGGAAAACAGTGTGTTTTGGGCCAGACGTTTGAAAAAACCTTTGAAAACACGTTGCCAGATCTAAATGTTGTACAAAAACAGCTCATTGAAACAAGCGCATTTGAAGTAGAACAAGTGCTTGGGATTGAAGTGGCTTTAAGATCCTATCATAAATCCTATCAGCCGCTTAGCTTGCAACTGAATCACAATACTTATTTTTTAGGCGCCATGGGATCAAATGAACTTTTGCAACACGCCTATTTTTCCAGGAAGATGGTAGCAAACATTGACACAAAGCAAAAACTCGCGCTACAAGGTGGGTAAATGATGAAAAAAGGTAGGTTCACTTTTCTTGGAACAGGAGCATCGACAGGAGTTCCTGTCATTGGGTGCAGCTGTAAAACATGCAAAAGCAAAAACAAGAAAAATCAACGCACACGTCCCTCTGCGCTTCTAACGCTAGATCGCAAAAAAATCCTGATCGATGCAGGGCCTGATGTACGTATGCAATTGTTAAAACAAAACGTGCAGCATCTCGATGGCTTGATTTTGACCCATTCGCACTATGATCATATTGCAGGATTGGATGAATTAAGAGCCTTTTTTTTCAAAACGCAAAAAGCTCTGCCTTGCCTACTTTCCAAAGAGACTTACAAAGAGATCAAAACACGCTTTAATTATCTTTTTTTAAATAAGAAAAACTACAGCGCGCATTTTAAGTTTCAAAAAATCACCAAGAAAAAAGAGCGTTTTTTAGATGAAGAAATTCTGTGTCTTTCCTATTTTCAGGGGAAAATGGAGGTCACAGGCTTTGTTTTGGGTGATTTAGCCTATCTTTGTGACATTCGCACCTATTCCAAGTCCATTTTTCAATCTTTGCAGCACATTAATACGCTTGTGATTTCAGCTTTAAGAAAAACGCTATCAAATGTACATTTTAGTATCGATGAAGCGATAGAGTTTTCAAAAAAAACCAGTGCGAAAAACACCTATTTTACGCATATTGCGCATGAAGTGGAACATACAAAAATCAATCAAAAATTGCCCAAAGGGTTTGAACTTGCCTACGATGGTAAAACAATTGGATTTAACAATGCAGTTTATTAAAGATGATGCCCTAAATACAGAAATCCAAAGAGCTCTTTTAGTTGGGGTCTATTTTAACACGCAAGAAAAAAGTACACTTACAGCCTATTTGGATGAACTAGAAGCTCTGCTTGTCAATTTAGATATTCAGGTTGTCAAAAAGATGTCCATTCCTCTCAAAAAAATCCACAGAGCGACGCTGATTGGGAAAGGCAAAGTAGAAGAAATTGCAAATCTTGTGGCGGAAGAAAATATCGATATGGTTGTTTTTGATGATGAAATATTGCCCTCGCAACAGCGCAACTTAGAAAAAACACTCAAAAAAGCGATCGTGGATCGAACAGAGGTGATTTTAGAAGTCTTTTCAAGACATGCACAAACAAAAGAAGCCAAGTTACAAGTCGAGCTAGCACAATCACAATATCAGCTTCCTAGATTAAAACGCTTATGGACGCATCTTTCTCGGCAGGTTTCTGGAGGCAAATACTTAAAAGGTACAGGAGAAAAGCAACTTGAAATTGACAAACGCTTAATTAAAAAAAGAATTTCCCAGCTCAAACAAGAGATTGAAAAGATCACCAATGTACGCATCATTCAAAGACAAAAGCGCCAAAAAAGCAACATTCCTACATTTGCGATTGTCGGTTATACCAATTCTGGAAAATCCACACTTTTAAATACATTGACGCAAGCAGATGTTTTAGCTGAAGACAGACTCTTTGCCACACTTGATACAACAACACGTAAATATACTCTGCCAAATCATCAAGAGGTTCTTTTGATTGATACTGTCGGCTTTATTCGAAAAATTCCAACCACACTTGTGGCCTCATTTAAAAGTACGCTTGAAGAAGCGATAAAAGCCCACTTTTTAATCCATGTGATTGATGTGTCTGATCCCATGTGTTTAGAACATGCAGCCCAAACGCTAGAAGTGTTAAAAGAATTGGGCGCGCACAATATCCCCACCATCCATGTACTCAACAAGCTCGATCTTTGCAAGGACCACTCTATTTTGCAACAATTGCGTCTTAAATATCCAAAGACGGCTCAAATTTCTGCTTTAAATAATGAAGGGTTAGATCGGCTTAATGAGTTGATGGAACAAGAGCTGAGAAGTTTAAGAACAGAACTTTTTTTAAAAATCCCTCAAAAAGAGTATGGGCTTGTCTGCGAGATGATCGAATCAGGACAGGTTTTTTCTCAAGAGTATGAAGACCATATGATTTCTCTACATGTCGAAGTGCCCAACTATTTGGCAAAACGACTAGAAAAATACACATTTTCTTAGTACAATCGTTGGTATGTCTAAAAAAACATATAAAGTAAAAGCGCTGGGTTGTCGCACCAACCAGTACGAGGCGCAAGGGTTTGTCGATCAGCTCACAGAGCAAGGCTATCGTGAAGCAATGCCTGGAGAAAAGGTGGATGTGCTCATTGTCAATACATGTACTGTGACAAAGGGTGCAGATTCTGACTCGCGCCATCAAATTCGTAAACTTGCCAAGCAACACAACTCTCAGGTGATTGTGACAGGCTGCTCTGCTCAAAAAGAGCCCAAAATCTATCAAGAGATGCCAGAGGTCAAAGCGGTGGTAGACAATGAAAATAAAGAAAAACTTTTAAATCATCTCTATCCAGAAGACAAATGGCCTGAGTTTTCCATCAAGCATTTTAAAGCCCACACACGCGCTTTTGTCAAAGTGCAAGATGGGTGCAACTCTTTTTGTACCTACTGCATTATTCCTTATGTGAGGGGACGCTCCAAATCTCGGCCCGTTGAGAAAATTGTGAAAGAAATCACAACTTTAGTTCAAAATGGGTACAAAGAGGTGGTGCTCACTGGCATCAATGTGGGCGATTTTAAAGATGGAAAAAAAACACTTGCAGATCTTGTCAAAGCGTGTGACCAAATAGACGGTTTAGAACGCATCCGCATCTCATCGATCGATCCTGATGATATTGATGACAATCTTCTAGATACAGTGATCAATGGCAAAAAAACGTGTCCATCGATGCACATCGTGTTACAGTCGGGTTCGGATACGATCTTAAAAAAGATGAACCGCAAATACACAAAACAACTCTTTTTCAATACGATTCAAAGTTTGCAAAAACACAATAATTTTACATTCACAACAGATGTGATCGTAGGTTTTCCAGGCGAAACAGCGTACGACTTTGATGAAACGCTAGAGGTGATTAAACGTGTTCCATTTGCTAAAGTGCATGGCTTTATCTATTCTAAAAGAGAAAGAACACGTGCTGCTACCTATCCAAATCAAGTGGCTCCCAACATTGCCAAAGAAAGGTTGCAAGTGCTTTTAAAAACCGCTCAAAAACAAGCCTTCAAACTACGTGAAAACCATGTTGGAAAAACACAAAAAGTACTGATGGAAAAAGACAATTTTGGGCATACTGAGAATTTTCTAGAAGTTTGGCTAAATAAAAGACATAAGCCAAACACAATCGTTGAGGTTACACTAGAAAAAAATACACCCGAGGGACTCTATGGCACAGTGGGTTAATCTCAAAAAAAAATACCGCCTGTTTTCTACACAAATTCCCTCGCAATTTGTCATTCCTACAACGCTGTCTATTGCCAAAATCTATCCCACACGTCTTGAGATCGATGGTAAAGCCTATCAATTGCCCTTTAAAGGTCCTTGCCGCAAATTCACAGTATTTCAAGACCTAGAAAAAAACCACCTCGAAGTACAAATGCACACCCAAAATGGTTATGTGCGCTACTTTCTTATTCCCAAAGACAACAAGCTTCACTTTGTCTACAAAAAGGGACCCAAAATTCCTCTGCCTTTCAAATCGATAAAAATGCCAACCCAAACTCCTTCAAAAGAAAAGCTCTTTTTGGGGTCACATAAAAAGCAGCAGATTGAAAAATTGCGCTCTTGTGAAGATCTTATTCCTATTTGGCACAAGATCGCTATAAATATGCCTAAAGTGACGCCTTTTGCTAAAAAACAGGGTCCATTTTCTCTTGAGATTCACAGTGCTCAAGCTATCTTAGATCTGTACCATATAGCTTTTGATGGTGGCTTTGTTCCTCAAATCGAAGACACTAAATACTTGGGCTATCAATTACCACCCATAAGTTCAAAACGAAAAGATCTACCTTTTGCCTTTTTTACACAATCGGCCAGCCAATTGCGTGCACTTTTTTTCAAAGAAGAAAAAAATGCCCTCTATTTTTTACCCCACCTTTTGCCAGAGTTTCACACAGGAAAATTTGTGTATATCGAGTCTCAATATGGTCATATTTCTTTTGAGTGGAGCAAAAAGTTTATCAGAAAAGTACTCTTTGTACCCTCTCAAGATGTGCAGCTCACCCTGCATTTTCAAAAAAAGCTCAAAAGCTGTCGTCAAAGACACAATAAGAACCAAAAGGGTGTGCAACTAAAATTACCGATCACTCAAAGCTTTGAGAAGGACAAACCTTATCTTTTCGACCGTTTTCAAAAATAAATCCATTGATTTTGAGTAGCTAACGAATCATTTTGCAGTTTTTGTGCATTTTGGTTATGGAAAAGGTTATGGGGATATCAAAAGACCAGATCGATATTATCGACCATTTTTTTAGAGCTGCCAACTACCTGTCTGTAGGGCAGATCTATTTGCATGCAAATCCTTTGCTTAGAGAGCCTTTGGCACTCGAGCATGTCAAAAAGCGCTTGCTTGGACACTGGGGGACCACACCGGGGTTGAATTTTATTTATGCACATTTGAACCGCTTGATCATGGAAAATGATCAGAAAATGATCTACGTGACGGGCCCGGGTCATGGTGGACCGGCTCTAAGATCTTGTGTCTATTTAGAAGGTGCGATGACAAAGACTTATCCAGATATTGCGCTAAATACTGCAGGGATTGAAATATTGATGCGTGAATTTTCATGGCCAGGAGGCGTGCCGTCTCACGTCAGTCCAGATGTTCCAGGATCGATTAATGAAGGCGGTGAATTGGGCTACTCTTTAGTGCACGCCTATGGGGCTGTGTTGGATAATCCAGATCTTATAGCGATGTGTGTGGTCGGGGATGGAGAAGCAGAAACAGGGCCGCTTGCAACAAGTTGGCATTCTAATAAGTTTATTAATCCCAAACGTGATGGCACCGTGCTGCCGATTTTGCACTTAAATGGGTACAAGATTGCAGGGCCGACTGTGTTTGGACGTATGCCTGATGAAACAATCACCAAGTTTTTCGAAGGCTGCAGCTATCAGGTACGCATTGTTGAAGGCGATGATCCAGAAAAATTGCATCCTGAATTTGCTGACGCTCTAGATTGGGCTCATAGCGAAATCAAAAAAATTAAAGAAACGTGGAAAGAAGATGAAGTGCCCGCATGGCCTATGATTGTATTGCGCACACCTAAAGGATGGACAGGGCCAAAAGTTGTTGATGGCAAAAAGATTGAAGGTACATTCCGCGCACATCAAGTGCCTCTTTCTAATATTTTCGAGAATAAAGAGCATTTGAAAATTCTTGAAGAATGGATGAAAAGTTATCGCCCAGAAGAACTTTTTAATGATGACGGCACCATCAAAGAAATGATATTGAAAAATGTGCCCAAAGATGAGTTGCAAATGTCCAGAAGCCCTCATGCAAACGGAGGCGAGATTTTAAAACCTTTGAAATTGCCTAATCCCAAAGATTATGAAGTGCAAGTGCCTAAACCTGGAACCGCTGTTGCTGAAGCCACACGCCAAATGGGAGAATATACACGCGATGTTTTCAAGCTCAATGAAGATGAAAAAAACTTTAGAATCTTTTGTCCTGATGAAACCAAATCCAATCGCTTAACAAGCGTGTTTGAAGTCACCAATCGCATGTATCTTGGTAAAATTTTGGATTCTGATGAATCACTTGCTCCAGATGGGCGTGTAATGGAAGTGCTCTCTGAGCATCTTTGTCAAGGTTGGTTGGAAGGCTATTTGCTCACAGGGCGCCATGGCATTTTTCCTTGCTATGAAGCCTTTGCTCTCATTGTAGATTCGATGCTGTTGCAACATGGAAAATGGCTCAAAATGTGTCAGGAAATTGGCTGGAGAAAACCCATTGCCTCTTTGAACTATCTGCTCACATCGCACGCTTGGAGACAAGACCACAATGGATATTCTCACCAAGGTCCAGGATTTATCGAATCGGTTTTGCAGAAAAAAAGTAGCGTGGCACGCATCTATCTGCCTTGCGATGCCAATACACTTTTGTGTGTCACAGATCACTGTTATGCATCTGATAATTACATCAATCTCATTGTGTGTGGAAAACAACCCATGCCACAGTGGCTTTCCTTTGATGAAGCAAAAAAACATTGCGAAAAAGGAGCGGGTATTTGGGACTTTGCAAGTAATGACCAAGGCGACCCTGATATTGTGATGGCTTGTTGTGGAGATGCTCCAACACAAGAAGTGATGGCAGCTGTATCTATTTTACGCAAAGCTTTCGAAGATATTAAGGTTCGTATGGTCAACGTGGTCGATCTATTTACCATCACCACAAAAAAAGACCATCCACATGGACTGGAAGATGAAGAGTTCAATGCCATATTCACAGAAAGTACGCCTGTTGTGTTTGCTTTCCATGGCCATCCACGTGTGATCCACGACTTAGATTACAAACGTTCCAATCCAAAACGTTTTCACGTCAAAGGCTATATCGAAGAAGGTAGCACAACCACACCGTTTGATATGGTTGTGTGCAATAAAATAAGTCGCTATCATTTAGCCATGGATGCCATTTCGCGCATAGAACGCTACCGCTCGAAAGCTGATGCCTTCAATCAAGAGATTGAAGCAAAACTCAAAGAGCACCATCAGTATATTTGCGAAAATGGGATCGATATGCCAGAAATTACAGGCTGGGTGTGGGATCTTTAAACCTCAGGTTTTAAATGTTTTTGTGTTTTAACTGTGGATCGTCTTCCATTAAATTCACTCTTTTTGATTCAAAAAGCTTAAAAGAAATTGTCGAAGGTGAAATAACGCAACTCAATTTGCCAACAAGTCACGTTGTGCTCAAACAGGGAAAAAAGACGCTTTTTTCCAAAACACGGCACTATGCGAATAAGAACCAAGCCATCGATGAGATTTTTGTTTTAGTAAAGCCTTTTGGGAAAATCACCAAAACGGGCCATCGCATTGTGCACGGAGGGCTCTTTTTTTCAAAACCCGTGCGTGTGAATCGTGCACTTTTTAAAAAGATGCAAGGGCTTGAAAAATTGGCGCCATTACATATGCCGCTGCAACTTAGTGTATTAAAAAAAGTACTACAAAAAGAACCTAAAATGAAACACATTGTGATATTCGATACAGGTTTTTTCCACGCAATACCCGCATTTTTTAAGCGTCTGCCCATGTCTAAAGAAGTATACAAATTAGGCATTCAAAAATTTGGATTTCATGGCATTAGTTATGAATCTGTATTGCATCAACTCAAAAATCCCAAAGACAAAATGGTCGTCGCACATATTGGTGGGGGTGTGAGTGTGACTGCGATTGATAAAGCCAAACCCGTCGACACGACGATGGAATTTTCACCTACAAGTGGAGTGATTATGGGAACGCGCTCTGGATCTATCGATCCAACAGTGATCTTTTACTTAGCAAGAGAAAAAAAATGGCCAATGGAAAAAATCGACCACATGCTCAATTTTGAATCAGGACTTTTGGGGCTTAGTGAAAAATCTTCAGATATGGTGGCTTTGCTCAAGCAAAAAGACAAACAAACTAAAGAAGCTGTTGAGCGTTTTTGCTTATCGATCGCCCATGCCATTGCAAAACATGTTGTTACTCTTGGAGGAATCAAAAGATTGGTGTTTACAGCCAGCATTGGATTTTATTCAGATGTGATTCGAGAAAAGATTTGTCATTATTTGAAATGTTTAGGCGTGGAATTGGACGCGAAGAAAAATAAAAGCAATGCGCCTATTGTCTCTTCAAAAAAATCCAAAGTGATCGTGCAAATTGTCAAAACTGACGAGAACAAAATCATCGCTCAGCACACCAAACGGCTTTGATTGATATCCGTTTTCTGCTACACTGGGGGTCATGGAATCGATTACCAAAGACGCCTATTTAAAGCTTTGTAAGCAAGCAAATTATCATAACCAGCTCTACTATGTAGAGGCCAATCCAGAAATCTCCGACTACGAATTTGATCTTTTGATCAAAAAGATTGAAGATATTGAAAAGGAGCATCCAGAGTGGATCCATCCTGAAAGCCCTACGCAAAG
Source organism: Chlamydiota bacterium (assembly GCA_011064725.1). Taxonomy (NCBI): domain Bacteria; kingdom Pseudomonadati; phylum Chlamydiota; species Chlamydiota bacterium. The sequence goes on from JAAKFQ010000013.1 coordinate 19,833, forward strand.
AGTAGGGGAATCTCGCCTAGGTGGATTTGAACAGGCCAGACACATTGTGCCTATGCTTTCTTTGTCCAACACCTATTCCAAAGAGGAGCTCCAAGCGTTTATCGAAAGAGTCTACAAACTTGCAGGACATCAGGATGTGGAGTTTTTTTGTGAATACAAGATGGATGGTGTGGCGCTTTCTTGCATCTATGAAAAAGGCGTATTGAAAAAAGCGATCACAAGAGGTAACGGAGTTGTCGGGGACGATATCACGCCCAATTTTTTAGATATTCAAGAAGTCAAACGCACATTGGATGGCAAAAACATTCCCGATGTTTTAGAAGCGCGCGGCGAAGTGTACATGACAAAAAAGGTGTTTGAGGCCATCAATCATGAGCGTGTGCTGCAAGATTTAGAACCGATGAAAAATCCAAGAAATGCGGCAGCAGGATCGATCAAGCTTTTAGAGAGAGGAGCGACCAAAAAACGTAAACTTCATGTCATGTTTTATGGCGTCGGCATCAATGATTCTACTACCAAAACACAAGCTCAAATCCATCAGCATTTAAAAGAAATGGGACTTGGCACATTGGATGAAACGTTTTTGGCCAAAACGCTAGAAGAAATTTGGCATTTTATTGAAACGACAGAAAAAAAACGCACATCTCTTGGATATGAGATTGATGGCATTGTCATCAAAGTCAATGATCTCAACTTGCAAAAAGAGTTTGGATCGACCAAAAAAAGTCCACGTTGGGCGATTGCGTATAAATTTGCTGCCGAAAGAGCGCAAACTGTTATCAAAGACATCACAGTGCAGGTGGGAAGAACGGGAGTCATTACGCCGGTGGCAGAACTCGAGCCTGTACTGCTCGCTGGAAGTACGATTTCAAGAGCCACACTTCACAATGAAGACGAAATCGAAAGAAAAGATATTCGCATTGGCGATACAGTGATCATAGAAAAGGGGGGCGATGTCATTCCAAAAGTGGTGGAAGTCATCGTAGAAAAAAGAAAAGGCTCCAAGCCTTGGCATATGCCCAAAAACTGCCCTTCTTGTGGATCTGAGTTGCAACGTGTGGAAGAAGAAGTGGCTGTCAGATGTGCCAATTTTGATGGATGTGCTGAACAGGTGCTCAGGCATTTGATCTTTTTTGCAAGCAAGGATGCGATGGATATTGAACATTTGGGAAAAAAAGTGATCGAACATCTCTTTAATTTAGAATTTGTGAAGTATCCTGCAGACTTTTATCGCCTTCATGAAAAAGAACTGTATCAAATTCCCAACTTCAAGGAAAAATCGGTCAAAAATGTGTTAGACTCGATCGAAAAATCCAAGACCCAGCCTTTATCTCGTGTGATCCTTGGCTTAGGCATTCGCCACGTGGGTAAATCTTCTGCCGACTTGCTGGCAAAAAAATTTCAAAATATTGAAAATCTCTTCCATATCAAAAAGGAGATGCTATTTGAGGTGGAAGGTATTGGTGAGATTGTGGCCGATTCTATCGTGGAATATTTCTCAAAACAGGAAAACATGGAGCATATTCAAGCGCTTTTGGAGCTTGGACTTAGCCCCAAAGAGATGGTGCAAATAAAGGGTCATGCTTTTTTGGGAAAAACTTTCGTTCTAACAGGATCTTTAGAAAATTATACGCGCCAAAAAGCGAGTGAACTTATCCAAGAGCGAGGCGGTATCGTATCGTCTTCCGTCTCGAAAAAAACAGACTATGTGCTTGCGGGAAAAGAGGCAGGATCTAAATTAGAAAAAGCGAAAAAATTTGGCGTGGAACTACTCAGTGAACAGGAATTTGCAGATCAGCTGTTAGAGTCTGATGAGTAAAACCTGTGATTTTGACTTTTTGCAGCGTGCCAATCAAAGAGGTAGGACCTTCAAACATCACCTTTTGCCAGCAGCGCGTACGACCACGCAAAAACCTTTGATCTTTTGTCATGCGATCAATAAGTACTTCCGTTGTTTGTCCGAGCAATTGTTGTTTATGCTCTTGAGAGATCGTATTTTGTAGTTCTAGAAGAAGGCGCAAACGTTCTTGTTTCACTTCTTCTGGAATATCATCTTCCCAGCGATAAGCAGGCGTGCCTTTTCTAGAAGAAAAAGAGTAAAGAAATCCCACGTGGTAGCGAATGGCTTTCAGGGCGTCAAAAGTTTCTTGGAATTCTTCATCCGTTTCTGTGGGAAAGCCCACAATGATGTCTGTGCCCAAAGCAACATTGGGAACAAGTTCTTTGAGCATGGCGACTTTTTCAAAATAGAGCTCTTTTGTGTAAATGCGATGCATTTTTTTTAAAATACGATTGGAGCCAGCTTGCAGAGGAAAGTGCACAAATTCGCACAAGGAATCAAGATCACGGATGGCTTGCATGAGCTCTTTTGTGATATCGATGGGGTGCGAAGTTAAAAAACGGATGCGCTCGATGCCTTGAATGCTGTCTAATTGATACAAAAGATCATGAAAAGGCATCTCATCATTATCTTTTCCATAGGAATTGACATTTTGTCCAAGCAGGGTGATCTCTTTGTAGCCTTGATTGGCTAAATGTGTACATTCTTCATAAATGAGCTTTGCTGGGCGAGAGACCTCTTTTCCTCGTGTGTAGGGAACCACGCAATAGGTGCAATATTTATTGCATCCACGGATGATAGAGACGTAGCCTTTGACTTTGTTTTTTCTATATGTAGCCAAATAATCCAAATCTTCACGAAAAAGATCATCTGTCTGGATCTGTTGTTTTCCCGTTTCCAAAAGCTGATCTAAGACATATTCGAGATTATGCAAATTATTGGTACCAAGAACAAAATCCACATGGGGAAGCTTTCGAAAAAGCGAATCTTTTTTTGCATTGGCCATGCAGCCTGTAATGCCAATAATTTTCTTTTTTTGAGAGGTGCGTCCGAGCCGCCCAATTTTTCCCATCACCTTTCTTTCTGCAAGATCACGTATTGAGCAGGTATTAAAAATAAGCAAATCTGCCTCTGCTTCCTCGGTATGTAGAAGCCCCCTTTTTTCAAGGGTGCCGCGCATCATATCGGTATCCAGCTCATTCATCTGGCAGCCATAGGTGCGAATATGGAAAGTTTCAGGATTTTTCATGGGTATAATACCAATAATAAAAGTTAACTGTACAAATTCATCTTCATCTTTTCAATCAGAATTGTGTTTTCAATCTTGCTAACCACCCTTGTGTTAGCTGCGATTTCCAAACTTTATTCAGATTGAAAATCTTGAATCCAATTTATACATTTAATTTTTATCAGTGGTATAAGTGTATAAAAACAGCCCGTTTTTCACAACAGAGGAAAATTTTGAGATTTTGTCTTGCAACAAGGGAATTTTTTTCTTAAACTCTCCAGCATGTTGAGAAAAATCTTTGTTTTTTTGATCGGATGGGCTTGTGTTATGCGTGCAGATCCTGCCCAAAATAATTTTTCCCAGAACACGCCGATGTTTGGGGTCGACGTAGTTCCAACGTTTATCAAAGAATTTCAACAAGATATTTTTGTAGAAGGAGTGCATACAGGACAAGGACATTTTTTAATGTCTAAAAGCGCGGGATTTGCTCTAGGAACAGAAACCATTCCTATCCCTTATTCCTATTCCAATCCTTTCAAGAATACAAAAACAGATGGTTTTCATATTTTTAATAGTTTTTATGCTTTTGGTGATCTGGGTTGTCGTGATGCACAAATCACCTGTTGTGATTCTGATGGAGGGTATTTGAATTATGATCGTGAAAGTAGAGATCCTTTTGTAAGTTCTTTTTTCATTGAACCTTCTCAGTTTGAGCAAGGTTTTGTGAATACAGGTTCTGGATATATCAGTGGGAAAACCTATCTTTGGAATAATAAAATTATTTCGAAAAAAATAGACCAGCCAAGAGTTAGAAACGACGTCTGGTCTATGGAAGAAGACGTGTTCCGTTTACATTTAGGTGATGGAACGCAGCGTATCTATCGCAGAGCAAAAAATCCCGCAGATATCGATAAAGAGTTTAGTTTTTCCAAGTCATTTCAAAAAGTGTGTGGTTTTATTTTTGCTGATGTTAGGGATACACATTCTTTTACAGAAGACATCATCAAATCCCAAAACTTTGCCATTCAAGCAGAAAGAAAACCTAATGGAAATTGGGTGGAATATAGCCTTGATGAAGATAAGTTAAAATTTATTCCCACAGAGATTAAAACTTGGGATTCGAAAAAACAAAAAGTGCTTTCATGGATCAAGGTTGAATCTGCAAAATACCCTCTTTTTGATGAGCCAGAAACACATTTTGCGCACTATCGTGTTCCTATGACTGTTACCACTTCTGACGGTAATGAAATTCGCTTTATTTGTGTTAACATCGGAGAAGTTGTCAATATTCCAAGAGGAAATATTGTGTTGGGGCAGGTTTTTAATAAAAGAACAGATTATCAGACCCAATTTGATTACTATCCTCAGAAAGATGAGAAAAACGATTTTCCTGTGGGTCCTTTACGTAGAATTGTGGAACCTCAAGAAAAGGTGTTAGAACTTACTTATTATGAAAAAAATCCTCACATTCCCGTCAGATATATGGGAGGCGAACCCATCAAAGAGCAACCAGAAGGTTTTGTCAAAAGTATAAAAACACCTCGAGGGATTCGATGGTTTGAGTACTATACCAAGCAAATCATATACAATGATAGTACAAGAAAACCCTACAGCTATCGAAATAAAGACATACATACCAACGTATATGAACATGATTCAAAACAAGCGATACGTTATTGTTTCACAGATACACATCGCTTAAATTCTGTGGAATATTACACCTCTCCGAAACAAGGAATTACTGAAAATGGAGGACGAGAACTCATCTATTTAGAAAAATTTTATTGGGAGAGACAGGGAAGATTGGGATTTAAAAGTATTAGAACCAAAGAAGGGACACTAGGGGACAGATTTTTTCGCTATGATGGCAAAGGTAACGTTGCTGAAGAGAGTCTTTATGGAAATCTTTCTGGCAAAAAAGCTCCTATATTTGAATATTCTAGAGAAACCGATGCATATATCAAAAAATGTACCTATTCCCAAGATGGTTTTAATAATATGTTGTCTATAGAAGAAACCAATGGGACAAAAAAAACCTTTCGATACAAAGAAAATACAGACTTGCTAGAAGCAACGTTTCACTGGCATGAGGGAAAAATTGTTTTAAGGGAATTTCGCTTTTATGATACGGCGGCTATCTTGATCAAACAGATCGTGGATGATGGTTCTTCAGAAGATGTAGAAAATCTATCTAGTGTTACACGTCGCATGGTAAAAAATATTTTTCCTAAACAAGACTATCCAGCTTTTGGACAACCTGAAGCTATTGAATCTAGATACTTAGATCTCCGGACACATCAGTACCGTCTTTTACAAAGAGTGGAATTTACCTATGATCAAAGCCAAAAACCTATATCTGTCAAAATCATCGGTGAAAATGGTAAGACAATTTCTAAAACATATGTCTATGATGCAAGGGGCAATCTTATTCGAGAAATCGATCCAATGGGTAGTGAAACACTGTATGCATACGACAGGGCCAATCGTCTAGTGCAGACAACCATTCCTTCGCTCAACTACGTATTCAAAGTTAAGTACAATCCAAACGACCAAATTGTTGAAGAAGAAACAATCGAAAATGGGATAGGCTATGTCAAAAAGCATGAATACACTCCAGAAGGGTATAAAATTGCAGAAATAGATGAGAATGGAAACAAAACATGTATCGAATCTGAATTCAAAGGTCGTCCCAATAAAATCATACTTCCACAAGCATTAGACGAAAAGGGAACCATCATTACACCTATTTTACACCAAACCTTTGATGCCATGGGTAATTTAATCGAAAAACGCACTCCCAATGGCGAAGTTGTCAAAGCCGGTTATACCCTCTATAACAAACCGATCTTCATAGAATATCCAGATAGTACGCGTGAAGAGATGACCTATTTTCTCGATGGAAAATTAAAAACAAAAAAGACCAAAACAGGTGCTATTATCTCCTATACATATGACTGGCAAGGGCGCCTTGTTTCGGAAGAACATACAGATCCAAACCTCAGAGAAACACGCCAAACAAACTATGAATACACAGCGTTTCACAAAGCCAAAAAAATCAACACACTAGGAGAGGTGACGCATTACGAATATGATGGTGCCAATCGCCTTATCAAAAAAAGCAAAAAGAGTGGTAAGGTGGTAGAATATCTGTACGATAGTTTATCAAGAAAAACCCAGGAACGTGTCTATTCCAATCACCAGCTAGAACACATCATAAAACTGACTTATGATGACTTGAATCGCATAACAAAAAAAACCGTTCTTTTGCCAGATGGAAAAGAGCAGCTTGTGAAAAATTATACCTTTGATTGTTTGGGACGTTGCATTGAAGAATCCTATGACCACAAATTTACTACCTACAAAAAGTACGATATTTTCAATCGCATTACAGAAGAAAAGAACGCAGCTAATCAAACAACGACCTACACCTTTAAAAAAATAAAAAACACAATAGGACAAACGGTCGATCAGCATATTATCCAAGATCCTGAAGGCAAACGATCCATCAAAACCTTCGATGCTTTGGAACGCCTTGTTCTAGAAGAGCAATATTTTCATCAAGAATGCCTATCGAAAAGAGAATATACCTACGATATCAATGGAAATTTGATCGATCAAATAGAAACCGTCATTTCTCAAAGAGGACCGCCTAAAACATTCATCGTTTCCAATCTTTATGCACCGGGCGCACAACTCATCCAACAAACAGAAGCCAAAAACTCTTTAGAAAAAATCACAAAATATACCTACAACAATCAAGGGCTTTTATCCCAAAAAATCAAACCTGATGAAAATGTCATAGAATATATCTACAATGCGTTTGGAGAAACCATTCAAGAACGAACACTAGATGGAAGCCTTGGATATACCTACCAATATGATAAACTTGGAAACCTTACACATGTCTATGATAAAGAAAAACAATTGATTAACGAGTGCCATTACCAGTCAAATACATTATGCCAAGAAAATTTTGCCAATGGACTTGTCTTAAAAAAATCTCTAGATCCATTAAAAAGGATCACTCAAATGCAGCTTCCTGATGGATCTAAGATAACGTATTCCTATTCAGGTCTTTTTTTAAGTAAGATTGAAAGAAATGGATACACTTTTGAACATTTTGATTACCAAACATCAGGGCGTTTATGGAGTTACCGATTACCCAGCGGCAAATGGGCCGATCATCTTCACAATACTAAAACGCACAATCTCACAGATATTTGTACGCCTTTCTACAAAGAAGAGTTATTTTACAACCGCAATCACTACATTACCGAAATAGCGATGGAAGATCATTTTGGAACAAATACCCAAAAATTTTCCTACGATCCTTTAGGGCAATTAGCTTCAGAATCCGGTTTATACACCCATACCTACGTCCATGACTCTTTAAACAATCGGCTCTTATGTGATGCAAATGCTTTTAACCTCAACGACCTTAATCAGATTACTGAAACTTCTGATGGAGTGCAGCTTGAATATGATCTCAATGGCAATCTTATCTCCAAAACAACTCCTCTTTCAACCACTCACCTTACCTATGATGTTTTCGATCGTCTAACTCAACTATACAACCACAAAAAACATCTTAAGTTTACCTATGATCATACCCACCGACGCATGTTTCAAACAACCTACAATACCGAAGATGAAACAACCAAGACTATGCAATTTTTCTATGATCAAGATATGGAAATAGGGGCTTTTGAAAATGATAAGATGACGCAGTTTAAATTGACTGCCACAGTGCCATCAAAAGCGTTTGATATTGTCTTTGCAATAGAAATAGACAATGTGCCTTACCTTGTGGTGCAAAATGCTCAAGGCTCCATCGTTTCACTAGCAAAGCTTGACAATACTCCCATCCAATCCTATCGCTACTCAGCCTTTGGCGAAAAGGAGCTTCTAACCTCTAACGAAAAAACAGTCAATAACCCCTGGACCTATCAATCGAAGCGAGAAATCCTCGAATTCTACGCCTTTGATTATCGTGATTACGATCCTCACACAGGGCGTTTCTTAACTCCTGATCCCACCGGCTTTGCCGATGGTTCTAATCTCTATGCTTTTACCCTCAACTCACCCCTATCCTTTGTAGATCCCTATGGCCTATTCATAGTAGATCCTAGTGGCAGACGCATCAATGACAGTCAGGCATTGAATTTTACTTTTCCAGAGCGTAAACAAAGTAGTCCTCAACCTCACTTTTCTGATGCAGCCCTTTCTTCGATGTTTGCTCAACAAACAAACTACATCAATAATCAAAACACACCCATTCTGTTTGATCTTGGTGATCGAAGTCCTGTTTTTGCAAATACAGGTAAACAGTTCGCTAATTTTAGTGCAAAAGGCACCAACTCATCCAATCCGACATTAAACAAACTCTTGGGGTTTGCTGAAATAGCCGGAGGTGTAGCATTGTGGGG
>JAAKFQ010000014.1 GCA_011064725.1 Chlamydiota bacterium
GATGAGCCGACATCGAGGTGCCAAACCGCCACGTCGATATGAACTCTTGGTGGCGATAAGCCTGTTATCCCCGGAGTACCTTTTATCCGTTAAGCGACGACGATTCCACGTTCTATCGCCGGACCACTAAGCCCTACTTTCGTATCTGCTTGACATGTCCGTCTCGCAGTTAACCTACCTTATACCTTTACGCTCTGTTCGTGATTACCAACCACGATGAGGTAAGCTTTGGACTCCTCCGTTACTTTTTAGGAGGATACCGCCCCAGTAAAACTGCCCATCTGACAATGTCCAATCACCTGTTTCAAGATGTATTGTTAGATTCACAACTTGCCAAAACCGGTATTTCAAGGGTGACTCCAATATCCCTGACGAGATATCTTCAAAGTCTCCCGGTTATCCTACATATGACAAGTCACAAGCCAATATCAGACTACAGTAAAGGTTCACGGGGTCTTTCCGTCTGATTGCGGGTAAACAGCATCTTCACTGCTACTACAATTTCACCGAGTCTCTTGTTGAGACAGCGCCCAGATCGTTACGCCATTCGTGCAGGTCGGAACTTACCCGACAAGGAATTTCGCTACCTTAGGACCGTTATAGTTACGGCCGCCATTCACCAGGGCTTAAATTTGGAGCTTCGCCGAAGCTAACCCCTCCTTTTGACCTTTTGGCATTGGGCAGGCGTCACACCATATACTTTGTCTTACACGACTTTGCATAGTGCTGTGTTTTTGTTAAACAGTCGCCTGGGCCATTTCTCTGCGGCCTCCCTCAGCTTTCGTTGCGAAAACTAATACCGAGGGAGGCTTCCCTTCTCCCGAAGTTACAGGAATAATTTGCCGAGTTCCTTAACAAGAGTTATCTCGCGCGCCTAAGAATATTCATCTCACCCACCTGTGTCGGTTTTGGTACGGTCACCATCAACGGCTAGAGATTATTTCTCGTGAGCATTGCTCCACACCATCAGTTCCTCCGAAGATTCCCTTTGAGTGTGACCTGGAATTCCGCTAACGGATTTACCTATTAGCCATCCTCATCACCCTACGGACATCCAACAGTCCGCGTGCTTAACTTACTCCGTCATCCCATCACCATAGTTTTAGGTGGCACAGGAATATTTAACCTGTTTCCCATCGCCTACGCATTTCTGCCTCGGCTTAGGGGCCGGCTAACCCAGGGAAGACGAGCTTTACCCTGGAAACCTTAGGTTTTCGGCGAGGAGGATTCTCACCTCCTTTATCGTTACTTATGCCATGCATCCTCACTAGTATGCGCTCCAGCACTCCTTACGGTATACCTTCGATGCACATACTACGCTCTCCTACCGCTTGCATTTACATGCAAACCCGTGATTTCGGCTCTATGCTTGAGTCCCATATATTATCGGCGCAAAGCTTCTCGATTGGTGAGCTGTTACGCACTCTTTAAATGGTTGCTGCCTCTAAGCCAACATCCCAACTGTCTTTGAAACTTTACTTCCTTACCCACTTAGCATAGAATTTGGGGCCTTAATCGACGATCTGGGCTGTTCCCCTCTCGACAATGAAGCTTATCCCCCACTGTCTATCTCCCAACCAACCTATCAGTATTCGGAGTTTGGTTCCCTTTGGTAGGTGTTGCCACCCCCGCGTGGATCCAGTGCTCTACCCCTAATAGGCATATAGTTGAGGCTAACCCTTAAGTTATTTCGGAGAGAACAAGATATTTCCAAGTTTGATTGGCCTTTCACCCCTATCCACAGCTCATCTAAACCTTTTTCAACAGGAACTAGTGCGGCCCTCCACAAGGTTTTACCCTTGCTTCAGCCTGGCCATGGATAGATCACTTGGTTTCGTGTCTATGTCGTAAGACTAATCGCGCTATTCACACTCGCTTTCGCTACGGCTCCGGAACGTACGTCCCTTAACCTTGCCTAAACAACATAACTCGCTGGCTCATCATGCAAAAGGCACGCCATCAGCCATTCCCTCAAAGAGGGCATAGGCCTCTGACCGCTTGTAAGCTACTGGTTTCAGGTTCTATTTCACTCCCCTAACAGGGGTTCTTTTCGCCTTTCCCTCACGGTACTTGTTCACTATCGGTCATTAGTGAGTATTTAGCCTTGGAGGGTGGTCCCCCCAGATTCAGACCGGGTTTCACGTGTCCGGACCTACTCAGGTACCATCTAGCTTGCTCTTCTTTTCGCATACGGGACTATCACCCTATGTTGTCCAACTTTCCAGAAGGTTCTGCTAAGAATTGCAATACATGTTGATGGCCCTACAACCCCGCAAATAAATTTACGGTTTGGGCTATTCCCTTTTCGCTCGCCGCTACTCAGAGAATCTCGGTTTGATTTCTCTTCCTGTGCTTACTAAGATGTCTCAATTCAGCACGTATAACTTCTACTCCCTATGTATTCAGAAGTAGATGACAGAATATTACTTCTATCGGGTTTCCCCATTCGGAATCCCTCGGATCAAAGCGTTTACCAGCTCCCCGAGGCTTATCGCAGGTAACACGTCCTTCGTCGCCTACTAATGCCAAGGCATCCACCAATAGCTCTTAAAAACTTGATAAAATTTTTCAACTCTAAGATTTTTTAAATCTTGTATCCTTAAGCGCCAATTATTGTAGTAAAAACTTTCCAGATTTGACAGCAGAATTGAGAAGATACACCTATGTGCCTCAACCTAGATGATAAAAATCATCATGTCCTTAAAAAGGAGGTGATCCAGCCCCACCTTCCGGTAGGGCTACCTTGTTACGACTTCATCCGAGTCATCAGCCTCACCTTCGGCGCCTCCTCCCTTGCGGTTAGGTCAGCGACTTCGGGCAAAACCAACTTCCATGATGTGACGGGCGGTGTGTACAAGGCCCGAGAACGTATTCACGGCGTTATTGCTGACACGCCATTACTAGCAATTCCAACTTCATGTAGTCAAATTGCAGACTACAATCCGAACTGGGACCGGCTTTTGAGATTTGCTCCACCTTGCGGATTTGCTTCTTTCTGTACCGGCCATTGTAACACGTGTGTAGCCCCAGACATAAGGGCCATGCGGACTTGACGTCATCCTCACCTTCCTCCTAGTTAACCTAGGCAGTCTCATTAGAGTCCCCACCATAACGTGCTGGCAACTAATGATAAGGGTTGCGCTCGTTGCGGGACTTAACCCAACACCTCACGGCACGAGCTGACGACAGCCATGCAGCACCTGTGTAGCAGTCCCGAAGGAAAGTCACATCTCTGTGACGGTCCACTACATGTCAAGCCTGGGTAAGGTTCTTCGCGTTGCATCGAATTAAACCACATGTTCCACTGCTTGTGCGGGCCCCCGTCAATTCTTTTGGGTTTCACTCTTGCGAGCGTACTCTCCAGGCGGCATACTTATCGCGTTAGCTTCGACAAAGTTGGGGTTGAGACCAACTACATCAAGTATGCATCGTTTACGGCAAGGACTACCAGGGTATCTAATCCTGTTTGCTCCCCTTGCTATCGCGCCTCAGCGTCAGGAATAAGCTAGAAAACCGCTTTCGCCACAGGTGTTCCTCCACATATCTACGCATTTCACCGCTACACGTGGAATTCCGTTTTCTCCGCCTACCCTCAATCCTTACAGTTTCGGACGCAGCCTCAAAGTTAAGCTTTGAGATTTCACATCCGACTTATAAGATCACCTACGCGCCCTTTACGCCCAATAATTCCGATTAATGCTTGCACCCTCCGTATTACCGCAGCTGCTGGCACGGAGTTAGCCGGTGCTTCTTTACCTGGTACCCTCAAATCGATAGATTATTCATCTATCTTTCTTGTTCCCAAGCGAAAGAGCTTTACAACCCGAAGGCCTTCATCGCTCACACGGCGTCGCATCGTCAGGCTTTCGCCCATTGCGAATGATTCTCGACTGCAGCCTCCCGTAAGAGTCTGGGCAGTGTCTCAGTCCCAGTGTTGGCGGTCAATCTCTCAATCCGCCTAGACGTCTTAGCCTTGGTGCGCTTTTACCACACCAACAAGCTGATATCCCATGAACCCCTCTTCTACCGCCAGCAAAAGCCTACTTTTACTAAAACAAGTTATCTTATTAAAGCAACATTCGGTATTAGCGGTCGTTTCCAACCGTTATCCCCAGGTAAAAGGTAGGTTATCCATGTATTACTAACCCTTCCGCCACTAAGTTGAGCAAGCTCAACTTCGTTCGACTTGCATGCCTCATCCACGCCGTCAGCATTCAATCTGAACCAAGATCAAATTCTCAGTTAAAAAATAAAAAAATTTTGACGAGTGGGGAATAAATTCCCCGCACATATTTTTTTGGCATATCTTCTCAATTCTACTGTCAAAAAACAATTCGAAAACATTCGTCTCGATTTCGCCTCTTATATACATAAGAAGGAAGCTACAATTTATAGAAAGCACTTAATTTAAGCAAGATTTTTTCAAAAATAAAAAAAAGAAATTTTTTTTTTGATAAAAATGAAGCGTTTATCTTAGCGATTTTGGATTTAAATTTTTCCAATATAATAGACGAGAGGAAGTCTTTGTAAAAGATCATTACGTATTTGAACTGGATCTTGATGCACAAGGTGTTTTTGTAATTCTTCAACACTGATTTTCATTCCTTCAATTTGTTCTTGTGCGTATTGAATTCTACTCGCATAGTCTTGAAAAAGAGTTTCTCTGTCACCCGATGTTGTCGGTACAGCTTTTTGCTTTAACACCCGTCTTATCGGCCCTAAATACTGATAATGATTCATTTCAATAAGAGCCAAAAGCCTTTGTTTAAAAGTAGATTGTCTTAAAAGCTCTTTGAAAACAGGTAGCAAATCTCCTTGATCTCTTTGGAGAATGTCACTTTCTTCTAATTTTAAAAGCAGCGCTTCTTTTGGAAACTGACGCTTCAGAGCAATCATCAACGCTCTTGCACAACCTGTGGCTGGTTTCAATTTTTCACTTTTTGTCCAATATTGTTCCCGTTCAACCTGTTCAATACGAAAAAGAGGAGGATGATAAAAAATAGCATCTAAAAGATGTCCCACAACTTCGATATCCCCAAATTCAATTAATTGAACTAAACAATTTGCAATGACTTCAGCATTGAGTTTTTCTTCTAATAATGCTTGATGTAAAGCCACCTGCACTCCTAATTTTTTGGTCTCTTCCTGCCATCCTCGAATATTTCTTTCATATGCTCCAATGACTTGACGTGATACCTTTTCAAATGCAACTTCTGGAGTTACTCGACCAAAAGATACATCATTGATCACAGGAATCAGATCTTCTCTTAAACGATCAAAAATAGGATCAACAGATCGATTCACCTCACCTAATAGCATTGTTGTAGATCCTAAAAATTGATATAAACGTGTTTCTGGAGCAATGAGGCCCGCACCTGTGGGTAATTGATGAAGTCTTTCTCGCACGACTTCTTCATCTAGAGGTAAATGCGCAGATTTTCTATTTTTCCATTGTTCGCAAATAAGCTGAACCCATACGTCCTGAACCCCTAAAACACTTAACAATGTTTTTACAAAACGCTCATTGTTATCAGAAAAGGGTCTTCGCTCTATCAACTCAGCAAGCATTCTAATCACACGGGGATCCATTTTCACACTTGGAATTTTATTACCAAAGATTGTATCAAAAAGCCTTGAGTTTTTTCCTAAAATTATTTTTTTGTTTTTTTCCTCACGAAGCGTTGTGGTTTCTTCTGCATTTAATGCAAAAACTTGCACAAAAAGCTCGAATAAGGATCCTTTTTCTAAAACATAGACACCTTCTTTCATTTCAGCACTCCCAAATAACATGACAAGAGCAAGCTGCACATCTCTTTTTACGACTGCATCTGTTTTTGCAGCGGGATTTTGTGTGCATCTTTTTAAAACACTTTCTAAATGTCCTGATTGGAATGCTAACCATAATTCAAACTTTTCAACATCTTCTTGTAACACATCACACTCTAGCAAAACCTGTTTGCAATCATTTGTGAGCAGGCCACTGTTTCGTACAATCTCTTTAACAAGATCATCTACTCGATCCATTAATTTTCTATTGTCGCTTAAAAAAACGGGGCATACATGACATGCTTCCAATTTTCCAATTTCGCTTGCAAATGTCGCAGAAAATTGAGGAACTCCATACTGCAGCCTTGTTTCTTGCGGCCGAAAAAATGCACGTTGTAGATGCACCACTTTAAAGATCAAATAGATCAATTGCATACGCAAATTTGCATGATCCTTATTCATCTCTGTGTGCCTTTTTCTAAATGCAACAATATCTGTGCATTCACTAAGCTCTTGACCCCTTGATATACTGACACTCGTGTAAACAGAAGAATACCATCTTTTTTCATGCGGAGGAGGCACTCCATCTTCTCGACGCCCTGGTACAAATCCAAAACTTCCCTGGAGACATTGAGCAATCCCATCAAAGACAGAGGTTTGCTTATGCGAAGGATAACGCACAAGCTGCTCACCATTATTGATTTCTGAAGCATTTTTTTTAATTGGAGGTGTTGCCATAATTACACAAATTCTAAGGTTAAGGGTTTAAACGGTTCATCATCTGAATCATCACCAAAATCCAACGGAGGCATCGGAGGTAAATTGGAAAAACGTATTTTGGGTTTCTCCATAAGCGTATCCATTCCTAAAATAGACAAACCTTCTTCACTTCTTTCCTCTAAAACTGGATATGTATATTCGAAAAAAGAAAGCGTGGCATTTTGCACATTCAATGTTCGTAAAGATGAAGGAAATGTATGTTGCATTAAGCCCAACCCAATGATTGATTGAGATAGATCCAAGGTTTCCAGTTTTTCTAATTGTTCTACAGCTGCAAAAAAAGAGTCTTCCAAACGCATTTCTTTGACGCTTAAGGTTTGTAGGCCCTTAAAATGCTTAAGAGACAAAAGTTCATAGTGATCTGGTACTTGAATGCTTCTAAGATAAAGTCCTCGAAGTTGTGGAAATACCCGGCTCATTGCTTCAAACATATTTCCATCAACAAAAGCGTCCTCTATTGTGAGAGTTTCCATTCCCCTAAACTCTAAAGAAAGATCGATGTCAAAAAACTCTGCTTGAGGCTTGCCTACTAAATGTAGTGTTTTAAGCTTGGTTAATTTTTCTAATTCATCAAAAAAAGTACTTGAAAAATGCGTCACGTCTACAATTAAAGACTCGAGATCTGGGCATTGAAGTACCGTTTGTGCAAATGTTTGATCCGTCATGGGATTAAGCCTTGAATCAAGAACTGTGACAGACTCCTTATTCGCCTCAAAGATGGGTGGTTTTTTTGCCACTATTGCTAATGTCGCCATAATTAATAAAACCTCAATTTTTATGAATGATTATAGGCGATATAATAATTATTATAAATACTAATAATTATTTTAATTTTTATTGGTTTAAACTGTTTAAATATAGATGTTTGTGTATTTTTTAATACACAAACATCTACAAACAAATTCGATATTTAGACAAAAAGAGCTCTCGGCACAGCTCGCCCCAAGAGAATAACAGGAGCTTGTATTGGAGGCAATCCAATGGTATCAAACCCTGTTACCATCACAGAAGAAGCTAGTTTCGCGACAACCTGAGAAAGCCTCTGCTGAAAACCGAGCGTATCCCAAAAGGGAGTTAGGGCATTGGTTAAAATAAGCTCTCGCAAAGAGGCTGGGAATTTAGCGTTAATCATGCTAACGCCAATATTTGATCCCGAGATGCCTAATTGTTCCAATTGGGTTAAACCAGCAACCGCACCAAAAAAAGAATCACCCAATCGCATCTCCTCTACCTTCAAAAAGATTAGATTTGAAAAAAACTTAATACACATTAGTTCAGCAGGACGCAAAACGCTAACGTTTTTTAAATGAAGCTCTTGAACATTTGGAAATAAATGATCACCAATAAATTCTAAAACCCCTTCACTAACATCTAACCCATCCAACACCAAACTTTGAATTGCCGGAAAGTTTAAATCTCCCGCTAGAAAAAATTCACGTGAGCAACTTCCCACTAAATGCAAATCCGTAAGCCGTTCCAGGCGTTGCAACTGATAAAAAAACTCTCCTGATAAAGAAGATACGTCCAAAGCCAAAAAGGTTAAATTTGGATAATCCGCTACAAGATCAGCAAATTCTCCATCTATCAAAGGATTTGTTCTTTGAGTTAAATCAAGAGTAGTCACCGCTTGATGACTTCTAAGATAATGAGGCACTAGCGTTGTGCCATTTATTGGAAAACTTGTCATAATTTTTTAATCTCCATTTTTTTTGAAGAACCTATTATAACTAACTTATCTGTTATAATAAATTGGCAATCTTTATTTTAACAGGATATTCTTTATATATATAATTTTATTTGATACTTAAGGAAATGAACAATAAGTGTTTAAGAAACTAGAAGAACCTGAAAAAGATAGACTAAAATACCTGCAAAATAGCCAAAAAGTGCAGAAAGAGAGACTCTTTTTAAATACCAGAGAAAATCCACCTTCTCTAACCCCATAAAAGCAATCCCTGCAGCAGATCCTATAAGCAGAATACTACCCCCAGTCCCCGCACAATAGGCAATCAGTTGCCATAAACTAGAATCAGTAGGAAAGACCTTGGTGCTGTACATACCTAAAGTGGCTGCCACAATAGGCACGTTATCCACAATAGAAGACAATAGACCAATAGCTGTTGCCACAAGCGTTGTGTTTCCTATTGTAGCATCTAGCCAAAGAGCTAAATTATTTAAGATGCCAGAAGATTCCAACGCATCCACAGCAAGCAAGATACCTAAGAAAAATAAGACGCCAGGGTTATCGATCTTGGATAGCACGTGAGGCACACGTAAGTGGTGCCTCTCTTCGTATTTATGATGGGCAATATCGGTTAAAAGCCATAAAAAGCCAAGACCTATCAGCATACCCATGAAAGGAGGCAAGCCAATGAGTCCTTTAAAAACAGGGACCATAATCAGAGCAAAAAGTCCTAAAACAAGCACTTTATTTCCAAAAGGCTCTGTCTTTATATGCGCTGTGCTTTGTGCCTTGAACTCCCCTTTCACTTTAAAGGAGTTGAAAAGAGTCGCTACAATAAAACATGCCACACTAGGCAAAAACAACCACAGCATTAAAGGCAAAGTCGTTAGACGGTTCTGGATCCACAGCATGGTCGTCGTTACATCACCAATGGGTGTCCACGCACCCCCTGCATTGGCAGCCACGACAATGGTCGCTCCTAACATTAATCGATCTTCTTTTCTTGTGACCAATTTTCGTATCACAGAAACCATCACAATTGTTGCTGTCAAATTATCAATGATCGCGGAAAGAAAAAAGGAAATCACCCCACAAAGCCAAAGCAATTTTCTTTTGGAATGTGTATGCATGAATTCACTGACTAAACGAAAACCTTCATGAACATCGATCAGTTCCACTAAAGTCATGGCACCGAGCAAAAAAAAGACCACTTGAGATTCATCTGATAAATGAAAAGATAAAGCAGCAGCACTTTCATCAGAAGATGTGCCAACACTTACAAAATACAATCCCCAACAGATCACCGCCATCAAAAGAGCAATGGCTGTTTTATTAATTTTCAATACCGATTCTAGAGCAATAGCTACGTAACCGAGTGTAAACACTATGATCATTAAGAAATGTGTGACTGTCATGATTTCCATAATAAAAATAATCCGTTATACTCAAAAACTGATGCTCTCATACTAAATTTAGGACGACAGCGTCAGTTAAAGAGTAACAAAAAGTGTTGTTTTGCCAAAGATAGAAAAAATTTTTTATTCTTCTGTTTCGCAAGAAACAAAAAAACTCTCCTTAAAAAGGGGTATTAAATTTGCTCTCCCTATAGCTTTCTTATTACTCATTTTAATGTTTTTTCAAACAAAACTTTTTGTGAATATTTTTTTGTTTTTAGCATCTCTTGTCGTTGTGATCATAGGTTTTATGCCCTATTACAAGGTTTCTCGAATAAACAACCATCCCTTCAAAGTCCACATTTTCGAAGATAAAGTAGTTTTAGAAAACGATGAACATACAGAAATTGCTCTAAATACGATCACAGCATGCGCGTATGTGGAAGATCCTTTAAATTATGGGATTCAACTCAGCACACAAAGCACCACATATTTTCTTCCCTTTTTTTTCAAAGAAGATTTTGAAAAAATGCGAGAGCTTCTTCATTTAAAGTAAAATATTCCTTGCCTTTACAAAAATCTATATCTTGTCCTAACCTTGACGGTGATGATTACTCTGATCTTAATTGGCTTAAATGTTTTGATTTTTATTTTAACCGTGATCAGCGATCCTGCGTTTCTTCTTACACCTTCCATCCAGGCTATCGTTCAATGGGGAGGATTAGAAGTCGACCTTGTAATGGCAGGAGAATGGTGGCGTTTGATATCATCCATGTTCATACATCTTGGAGCCATCCACCTTCTTGCAAATATGTATGCCTTATATACTATCGGATTTTTTCTAGAATCTATTGTCGGAAGAGTGGTTTTTTTAACAACCTACCTCACAACCGGTATTTTATCAGGATTGTGGAGTTTTTTGATGCACCAAGACACTTTTTATGTGAGCGCAGGAGCCTCTGGAGCCATTGCTGGTATTTTTGGAGCTTATATTTTTATTTTGTTAACCCCAATGATACCTAAAGCCTCGCGCGATAAACTCTTAAAAAATGTTGGTTACATCATTGCTGTCAACATAGGATATGGCGCAACCAAAGGAATGAATATTGACCATGCCGCACACCTAGGTGGGCTTATAAGTGGCTTATGCATAGCAGGTATTTTTTATCTTTTCTTTTATCTTTGGTCTCAAAAATTCAAAACAATTAAAAAAATGTGGCTCAGATGGGGTAGTATGACAGCGGTTTTTGTTCTTACCCTTGTTGTCTCTTTTTCCACTCTTTATAATCGTCAATTTTCAGATTATGCGATTTTTTCAAAACTTACGAAAGAATTTGGTGATGTGGAAAAAGAAATGTGGAAAGATTTAAACGAACTTCCATTGTGCCAAAGTACCCCACAAGCTCTTACCAAATTTGAAACCAACATTACACACAAAATGCAGTCCCTCCGTCGCATTAAAGAGGCTATGGTTTTACTCCAACTTCAAGGAAAAAAAGATAATCTCCGCAACTATCTTATTGATTATATGCACCTATTTGATCAAGAATTTCATTTTACGCAATTATCTTTACAAGAAGATACTCTAAAATATAAATCTGAAATAATTGAAATTGGCAAGAAAATCACGCAGCTTAGACAGTCTTTTGACGCATCTTTTAAGAGTCATTAGATATTCAAACCAGAAGCAACAATTTCTTGCATTCTAACAAGACCAATAAGCGTATTTTCTTTTAATACAGGAAAATGCGTAATGATATTATTGGGATTTTGATGCATTTTTTTTAGCGCATCAATGGCTAGTGTTTGCGACACGATGGTTTTAGGATTCTTTGTCATAAAATGATAGATTTGCTTTTGTAAAAAGCCCTCTTCTTGCAAAAGCAAACGTTTTAAATCTCCATCTGTGAAAATACCTAAAAGCATTTTGTTTTCATCTACAATAAGCACACATCCAAGACGCTTGGATGTTAACTCAACTAGAGCCTCAGAAAAAAGTGCATTGGAACGAATTAGTGGTAGTGACTTGGATATCATCACTTCATCTACCAATAATGTGAGACTCTTTCCAATAAAGCCTGCTGGATGATTGAGCGCATATTCATCCAGAGTAAAATTCCTTTTTTCCATCATCCATACCACCAAAAGATCTCCAAAGAGCATCTGCAAAGAGGCTGAGGTTGTCGGAGCTAAATCAAAAGGACACAGTTCGCGCTTCAAAGGAAGTATTAAAGAATATGTAGTCCGTTGTGAAAGCAGAGCTTGTGCATGACTGCAAATAGCAACAGTATCAACTCCTTTTTTATTTAAAAAAGGCATAAGATCTAAAAGTTCTTTTGTCGATCCACTTTTTGAAAACAAAATCACGCAATCTTTTTCGTCTAAAATTCCCAAATCTCCATGCATGGCATCTTCAGGCGATAGAAAAGATGCTTTGCAACCAATGGAAATGAGCATTTGTGCGATTTTTTTTGCAATAAATGCACTTTTACCAACGCCTGTTGTAAAAAGTGTTCCCGATATTTGCATTTTTTCAAAAATGCTATTGCAATGTGCCACATTTAGATGGTCAAAGAAATAATCAATGGATTCTTTTTGTATTTCAACTAAGTCTTCAAGAAAAGATTGCGTCTGCATGTTCGAGCTTTTTTTGCAATTTTACTAAAAATTCACATCCATACATACCATCGAATACACGATGATCAAATGTCAAGCTAATAAATAATGCTTTGCCTATTTTCATCTCATTTTCATGAACAAACACATGATCATGGATCGCTCCAATTCCTACAATCACGGCTTCTGGATAACGAATGAGGGGCACTCCCATCATTACTCCACTCATCCCAAAATTGGTCAGAGTGATGGTCCCCTCTTGCACATCTTTATTCTCAATTTTACTTTTCTGCACTTTTTCTTTAATGTGATGCATGGCATGTGCAAATTCTAAAAAGCTCATTGTGTGCGCTTTTTTTATCACAGGAACGATGACGCCATCTTGAGTATTTGCTGCAATACCAAGATTCATCTCTTTTTTAATATGAATTTGGTTATTTTCAAATGTGGCATTGATTTTTTCATATTCTTTGACTGTTTGCACAAGTGCATAAGCAATCAAAAGTGTAGGTGTGAGTTTCACATTTTCTTGAGCAAAAAATTGTTCTTTATTGGCTTGAATAATGGAAAATAGAGAGGTTACATTGACTCTTTGCATCAAACTTGCTTGAGGAATTTGGGTTGCAGACAAAGTCACATTTTCAACCACCGCTTGACGATAGGGTGAAAGTTTTGCGCCTCCTTGATGCAACGTGGCAAATTTTTTCACATCTTCTTTTGTCACTCTTCCATTTTCACCACTGCCTTGAATATTTATAAGCTCAGCGACCGATAGATTATATTCTTTTAATGTGCGCAATACACTCGGTGAATAGACCGCTTGTTTGGATTCTGTAGGCCCTGCTGGCTCTTTTTTCGGCGCGCTTTTTTGTACTGCATCAGCAGTTTCTTTAACTTCAAGTTTGCAAAGCACACTTCCCACATCCACAAGCTCTTCTTCTTTTACGCATAATTCTTTGATCACACCACTATAGGGCGATGGAATTTCAGAATTCACCTTATCTGTGGCAACTTCTAATAAAATTTCATCTTCTTTTACCAGATCACCCACCTTTTTAAACCATCGCAAAATGGTCGCATTTGTAATAGATTCGCCAAGTTTTGGTAATTGTACTTCTTTAATTGTCATAGTTTACAGCCAGCTTATTTAAAAACTCATTAAACGTATTTTGATGCTTTTTGATATTAAGTTCAATCTCTAAAATAAAGATTTGAAGCCCTAAATCCCAAGATTTGTCCACCTTCATCGCATCTTTTTGCGTGCATACTAAATATTTAGCTCCTTTTGCTTTTACTCTTTTAGCAAATGCTTGCAGCTCTTTTTTATCAAAAAAACTGTGATCTAAAAATTCTTGTTTTTCCACAATTTTCGCGCCCACTTCTTCCAATGTATGGTATAAATTTTTCGGATTTCCAATGGCTGTAAACACCGCAATATTTTCATTAGCGATTGATTCTGCATTGATCGGCGTTTTTGTCACCTGAACAAACGGCGCTGTTGTGTAGCGACGTAATTGAGTTTCTACATCTGAATATCCAACGACAAGATCTGCTCTTTTGAGCTGTGTTAGGCTATCTCTTAAAAATCCCCTTGGAAAAAACGCCTGTTTTCCAAAAGGCTCTATGGAATCTAAAATCACAATTTCTACACTTTTTTTCAATTTTCGATGCTGCATGCCATCATCGATAATCATCAAAGGAGCAAAAGGTTTTGCAATTAGACATGCTTGCAATAGATCATTGCCCACAATCACAGGAACTTTGGGAAAAATATGAGATAAAAGCACAGCTTCATCAGATGCTTTTTTTGCATCATATTTTGGACCCCTTCCCTCAGACAGCACAAAGGGTTTTTTTATCCTTGTCTTCGCCCCATAGCCTTTGGAAACAAAGGAAAAGGCGATTTTTCTTTTCTCTAGTTCTTTTGCAAGAAAGAGGCAAAAAGGTGTCTTTCCACTTCCTCCAATCGAGACATTTCCAATAGAAATGATGGCGCTGCCAATATCTTTTGTGCGAAGAAGTTTATGTTCATACAAAAAATTAAAGATCCAGTTTCCTGCCTGGAAGCATTTTGCAACAACAAGGCCTAAAAAAGAGCGATGGATTTTTTCTTTATGTTTGAAATAAAAGGCGCTTAACATGACAGATTTAAGTTGTATTCAATCATTTCAATCAAAATATGGATAGATGCCATGTGCGCTTCTTGAATACGATCGGAAGTAGCAAAACCCTCTACAACCCATTCCACATCACAAAGACCTTTGAGCTGGCCTCCTGTTTTTCCTAAAAAGGCAATCGTAACTATCCCTTTTTCTTTTGCGCTTTCAACTGCTCGAATTAAATTGTCAGAGTTTCCCGACGTGGAAAGAACGCACAAACAATCTCCCGTCAGGCCCAAGGATTCAACCAAGCGTGAAAAGACAAACTCAAAGCCAGCATCGTTAGAGACGCAAGATAAATGCCCCACATCTCCTAAGCACAGTGCTGGAAGTGGCTTTCTTTTTTTTCTGAAAAAACCTGTCAGCTCTTCTGTAAAATGCATCGCATCACAAAACGAGCCTCCATTGCCTGCCACAAGCAACTTATTTCCTTTTTCAAAACAAGCCGAAATTAAATCACTGACCTTTTCAATAAATCTGAGCGCATCTTGGCTTTCCAACGCTGCGATGGCCTCTTGACATTCTTTGACGCTAAATAAAATTTTTTCTCTAGATTCTGTTGATTGCATATGTTCGAAGTTTAACCTGGATATTTCATAAAATCTAGAAAAATTCACACAACCTGCTTCCCGATCCATCCAAGAAACTTATTTGAAAAGGTTTATAAACCTTTCCTGCATAAGTTTGCTTGGTGTTTCGAAAAACATTTTGCATGCCTTTTTCTAGATTTTATGAAATATCCAGATTAAGAAATTACCTTTTCTTTGACAATCTCTTTTACCTTTTGAGAGCTTCCACGCTTTGTTACGAGTAATTTTCCTGCATTTTCGATCACAATAAGATCCTCACAGTCAACCAAAACAACAGGCTTGTCACTGATGACTAAATTTCCCTTGGCATCTAAAACTTTTGTGTTTTTTCCGGTAACATTTTGCATGTCATCTTTTTTGAAAAGTTGATAAAGTGCATCAAATGAGCCCACATCAGACCAAAAAACATCTTCTAGCTGCATACATTTTCTATTTCTCACCTTTTCTAAAATCGCATAATCAAAGGAAATAGAGGGCAGAGTGTGAAATTGCGCTTTCAGGGTTTCAAATCCCTGTTTGTATAGTTGTGCGTGTTCTTTGCAATGTTCAAATAAAGCGTTTTCAAATACATGTCTTGAGAAAAAAAACATGCCTGTATTCCACACGTACTCCCCTGTTTCAATCAACGCTTTAGCAACATCCGGCTTCGGTTTTTCAATGAATTTGACCACATCTTTTCTCTTCACATGAATGTAGCCATATCCACTCTCAACGCGATCAGGTGGTATGCCAAAAAGCACAATATTTTTGTAAGCTAACGTTGACGCAAGTTCTACAGATGTAAAAAAATTTTCGCCTTGAATTAAGTGATCTGAGCATAAACATAAAAAAAGCTCATCTTGATTGACAAAACTGAGTGCAAAACAGATAGCTCCTAGCGTATTTTTGCCACAAGGCTCAAATAAAATATGGCAATCAATCGATCCTAGTTGCTCTTTGACTTCCTTTTCAAACGCTTCATTGGTCACAATCACAATATCTTTGGGCTTTGCAAATTTAAGCGCCTTTTCTACTGCTAATTCAAAGCAAGATTTTCCATCAAAGAGCTTTAAAAATTGCTTTGGCTTTGTTAACGTTGATAAAGGCCACAACCTTAAGCCTCCACCTCCTGCAAGGATGATCACTTTCATTGAAAAAACTCTTTTTTTTTTGCCTCGATCAGTAACTGAAACTTTTCTTGGAAAACCGCTTTATCAAATTTTAGCGCGTGTTTCCGAATCACTTTAGGATCAAAATTACGCGTTTCAAAATCCCTCACAGCTTGCTTAACACTTTCCTTTGTTTGTTCTTTGAAAAACACACCTGTTTTGCCTTCAATCACAGAATCTAAAATTCCCCCTTTGCCAAAAGCAATCACAGGAGTGCCTGCACTCATCGCTTCGACAGGTACAATACCAAAATCCTCAAACGCTGCAAACAAAAACGCTTTTGCAAATTTAAAATGCTCTTTTAGTACATCAAAAGGTACGTGGCCTAAAAATGTGATGTTTTTTTTCGCCATCTTTTTCAATTTTTTAAAATTCGGTCCATCTCCTATCACAACAAGTTTTTTTTCTGGCATCAAATTAAAAGCCTCTACCAAAATATCGATGCGTTTATAGGGTACCAGGCGCGATGCTGTCACATAAAAATCTTGTTTTTCTTCAGAAAACACAAACTTTTTACAATCGACAGGAGGGTGCAGCACAATAGAATCTCTACGATATACTTTTTGGATGCGTTTTTGAATAAATGTGGAATTGGCAATAAACAGATCGACGCGTTTTGAGGATAAAACATCCCACATGCGCAATTTGTGCATCCAATATTTTGCAAAAAAGGCCTTGATTCCCTTTCGTAATCCATGATGTTCTAAATACTCATGATAACAATCCCACAAATAACGCATAGGGGTATGGCAATAGCAAATGTGGAGTTGATGGGGATGTGTGATCACACCTTTTGCCACGCAATGGGACGAAGAGATGATAAGATCAAAACTTCCAAGATCCATTTGTTCAATGGCCATGGGGAAAAAGGGTAAATAATTACGATACTTAGAACGTGCAAAGGGAAGCTTTTCAATAAACGATCCATGGATTGTTTTCTTTTCGAAAGGTGTGTTCTTGAGTTTTTTCACATCTTTTAAAAGCGTGAAAATGGGCGCATCGTAAAGTTCCATACATGCTGCTAAGACTTTTTCTGCTCCTGCAAGATCTACAAGCCAGTCATGAACATATGCTATTTTCATTTGAATCATTTATTTTTCTTTGTTACAACTATACAAAAAGCGGTTACAAATGCAACAGAATTCCATTGTCCTTGTAGGCTCTACTGGTCTTGTCGGTCTTGAATTAAAAAAACAACTTGAAGAAAAAGATATTGCCTTTGATTGTTTTGTGCGCGGTGGAAATACCAACTACAAGCTCGCATTTTTTTGTGTACCCAATGCTGTGGCTATCGATTTAGTTCCTCAATTTTTAAATAATGGCTGCACAATCATTGATGCGTCGAGTGCGTTTAGACAATCACATCCTCTGATCATTCCAGAAATTAATGGTTCTACACTAACTAAAGAGGATAAACTCATCGCAAGTCCCAATTGTACCACCACATTTTTAGCACTCGCTTTATATCCCCTGCACAAACATTTTCATCTCAAACAGATCATCACATCGACCTATCAAGCTGCTTCTGGTGGCGGGAAAAAAATGCTCGAAGAGTATAAAAATAGAACTTTGCAATTGCGTTTACATGAATCTGAAGAAGATGTGTTTGGATATAATGCAGAAGAAAACAAGATGGTGTTCGAAACACAAAAAATCTTGAGAGTTCCTATCGATATTAGCGCCACATGCGTGCGTATTTGCCAAAAACGCGTGCATGCTCTTTCCATCTTCGCAGAGTTTGAAAAAACCATAGATTTAGAAGTAGCAAAACAAGCTATTCAAGACGAACCTGGCCTTGTGTTTGATCCTGATTGCACTATTGAAAAGGCCGAAGGCTCACCTCTTACTTATGTCAAGCGCCTGCGCCCCGTTAAATCCAATCCACACTGCTTAGAACTTTTTATGCTCGGTGATCAACTTTTAAAAGGTGCTAGCACCAACATGCTCCAAATTGCCGAGTATGTTTTTGATCTGGATGCAATTAGCGCGTTAAAAAGCCCACTCTAATCCACCATCGATTTGGTGATCGCGTGTGTATTTATTGAACTCGCCTTTGTAACTCATCATGAATATGAAAGAAGAACGATAAATACGAACCCCACATCGAGGAGATAATAGAAATTGAGAATCATTAGATGTGAGTGTGTCTTGATAGAAGCTATCGCCAACAAAAAAGGCGCCATAGTTGGTATTTCCAAGCGGTGTTTTTATAACTCCACTTAATCCTACAAAAGGAGCGAGGCAGACTTTTTTGCGTTTAAAAATACCTTTAAAATTTGTACCTAATTCTGTCTTTAAAAAATGTGAGTGATGGTGTTGTATAAGTAAATTAATATCAGAGCCCTTTTCTTCATTAGAAGTTAGGAATAAATAGTGGTAATCTATATTTCCAAAAAATTCTAGGCGAAAATCGGAAAAATACATCTGTCCTAAAAGCCCTAGATGCGTGTTTATAAAAGGTGCATCAAATCCAGCACAAGGTGTTTGATCGACCATTAAAAAAGCGATTTTGCGATGCATGTCAAAGTGTTTGCCGCC
This sequence comes from Chlamydiota bacterium, assembly GCA_011064725.1. Taxonomy (NCBI): domain Bacteria; kingdom Pseudomonadati; phylum Chlamydiota; species Chlamydiota bacterium. The sequence continues at coordinate 18,676 of JAAKFQ010000014.1, forward strand.
AATAATGAGTGACGCATTTGTGATAAAATATCTTGAAAGATACCCTCCATAAATCGTTCCAAATCCAGAATGGATATCCCCAAATCCAGAATCTTTTTTTAAATGAAAGTCTGTATAAGTATATCCTCCACCAAATCCAAAATAAAAAGGAGTCGCACAAAAATCCATTCCCACTAAAAGTCCTGCTGTATTTGCATCATATCCAGAAAGCCAGTCAAATGATTTTATATTCTCAAAATTCCCCAAACCGCTTACCCAAACACCTTTATCCTTATATTTGGCACAAGCTCCTTGCCTGTCACATTTTATCGCATGGGCATGGTGTTCTAATATGTAACTCAATTGCGTATCTGTTGTGAGTGTCATCCATTCTAGATTGGCATAATTTGCTGCAGACATTTTATTTAACACATCTGCTAGTGGTTCAGGACAGTTTAGCGTTCCAAAGGCTTCTATGATTTGTGCAACAGGTGTATGTGGATTAGTATTTAAATGATCAAAAGCTTGGATCATCATTCTTGGATTTCCATTTGGTAGTTCCGAACACACAAAAATCACTGTGTTTTTAACAACAAGCTTCAAACTTCCTTCAACAAAATCAAAGAAAACCTGATCTTTCATAGCTCCGGTTTCTTGAATAGTGAGTGAATGTGAATTAATAGGTCCTTGAACAACAAGATACTCGGTACCTTGGATATAATTTCCTGTTCCAATATTGACAATCAAAGTACCGTTGACATCTGCAGCATCCGTTGTCACAATATAGGTCTTGTCCGTATCATCTCCTGTTGGTGTCACATCTACTTTAAATTTTCCAGTTCCATTTTGCGTAAATTTTCCCCCAACTGTAATGGTTCCAATTCCATTATCTCCCGGTACAATAGTTCCATCATTTGTTAAATTTTTGCCATTTCTAATTTCTAGATTTCCTGATAAAGTACCATTATTTTGAACTTCTACATCTGTGATCACAGAACCATCAACGTGAAGTTCGCCTTCTGTAACTGTCGTTGTTCCTGTGTAAGTATTGGCTCCATTTAAAGAAAGCTTTCCTGTGCCATCTACGGTTAAACCGCCCCCAGGGGTTGCCCCCTCACCCTCAATAGGATTTAAAAGATTTAGATGATCTGAAGCCTCAAAAATCAGCTCAGCACTAGCTTCCATAAAAATGTCTTTGCCACGAGGTGCAATATTATTAGAAAAAGTTACAGGAGCTGAAATAATCAAACCAGCGCCAGCTGAAAGATAAATGGCACCCCCTTTTTTAAGAGCAATACAATTCGTAAAGTGAGTAGTCCCTCCCTTTATATCAATAAGTCCATTTGTATAAATTGCACCACCATTTCCAGCAGAAAGACAATCATCAAAAGTATTGGTACCACCAGATATAATAATACCACTAGAGCTAATCGCACCACCAACACTTGTTGCTTTTGTTACCCCACAATGTTCAAAAGTATTGGTACCACCAGTTATCGTAATAATAGAAACAGAATGAATTGCACCACCCTTTCCTTCTGCTTCACAATTACTAAAACTCCCATTCTCCAATGATAAGGGAGCTGGATCTGCATCAACAACCCCTCCATTAAGACTTCCACTAAAGCCAATACCTCCTATAAAATCAAGGTTTTCTAATCTTAGTCCTGGCACTCCAGATAAAGACGCAAAAATTCTAACAGCCTCTTTTCCATCTACTGTGATTCTTCCAGAATTGACACTGCCATTAATGGTAAGTTCTTCTGAAATTACAGGTAATGAAGTTGTAAGCTTAATTGAAGACGAAAGACTGGGGGTAAAATCAATGGTGTTAGGGCCTGTTTCTCCATTTAAAAAACTAATTCCATCTCTCAAAGAACCTGTACCGCTATTATTTGTATTCGTAACAGGAAAATTATCTGCAAAAAGTGCACTCGAAAAAACAAGAAATAAAACAATTTTTTTCATTTACGTTTAATTTATTAAAAAAATATTAAAACGTCCACTCAAAGCCACCATCGACTTGGTGGTCTTTGGTGTATTTGTTGAACTCGCCTTTGTAACTAATCATGAAATTATATGATGAGGTTAACAAATTTAAACTTTAAAATAAATTCCATAGAGATTGTTTGGGAAATGGTGCTTGTATTTTTAACTCTTTTTGTGTTGTAGGATGTAAAAATACGAGTGAAAAGCAATGCAGAGCTAAGGACACATCAAGCGGGCTGCCATATTTGTGATCACCTACGATAGGACACTCTTCCAATGCAAATTGCGCGCGAATTTGATGATACCTTCCCGTCTCCAAATCAATTTCTAAAAGATACAACCCTTTTTGCTTTTTGAGCACTTCAAAAGAGAGATGTGATTCTTTACCTGAGGCATCTTGAAGTGCTTTATGAGACCCGTGTTTTAATGTGTGCTTTAAGGTTTTTGTTTTAGGAATTTTTTGTGTGATCGCAAGGTAGGTTTTTTTTACTTTTCTTTCGCGAAACGCCTTTGTCATTCTAGAGAGTGCTTTTTGAGATTTTGCAAACATCACAACACCGGATGTGTCTTTGTCCAACCTGTGCACTGCATGTAAAAAAACACTGCGTTTTTGATCGCGTTCTTTTATCCACTGTTTGGCTCTTGTCTCTAGAGAATCTTGTGTGTAAGATGTGGGTTGCGTCAACAACCCTGATGGTTTGTTGAGACATAAAAGATGATTATCTTCATACAGTTCTTCTAGCTTCATATAAACAAATAGCACATGTAATGGCGACGTTAAACGAGTTGCTTTTTCCAAACATAGGAATTTTGGCCTGTTGGATTTTTTGCTTGAGCCAAAAATCACTCAAGCCATATTGCTCTGAGCCAAAAATAAGCGCGCTTTTTTTTGCATAATCAAACTCTTGGATGGTTTGCTTGGCTGCTGGTGTTGTTGCAATCATCTGAATTTTGCTTTTTGCGAGCCACTCAAATGCTAAACTAGAGCTTGTGACAACAAGTGGCACTGTAAAAAGTGTGCCTGTTGATGCACGCACCACATTTGGATTGAATGGATCTGTGGTAATATCTGTGCAAATAAGTCCATCTGCTCCAAATCCATCACACGTTCTTAAAATAGTGCCTAGATTTCCCGGTTTTTCAATCGCTTCGACAACTACAAAGAGGGCATCTTTTTTGATTTTTAAATCTTTTAAATCTTTTATTTTTTGTTTTGCAACGCCAAGCAGTCCATCAGGACGATCGCGAAAGGAAAGTTTTTCAAACGCTTTTTTAGAACACTCAAAAATTTCGACATTTTGTTTTTTGTAAAAATCTATGAGCGTAGATTCATTCTCCCCCAAGAAAAACTCTTTGCAATAAAATAACTTCTCAAGTGTTTGCGTTTTTTTTGCAAACCACAACTCACGATAACCCTCAATAATAAACTGCTTAGTTTCATCACGTGTGCGTTTTTTTCTTAAATTCAATACAGCTTTAATTTTAGGATTTTGGCTACTTGTGATTTGCATATTTCCACCTTGCAAAATCGCCTGCTGGTACATTTGAGTTGGGTAAAAACAAAGCCCCACACTCTACACCCTCAAAACCTATTTGCTCTAAGCAATTTTTTAACACAAATCCATTTAAACCTGGCGTATGACAAGAGATGTAGAAAAATTTTGCGTCTTTGGAGAGTAATTGTTTTAGGAGTTTCAAAAGTGGCATCAAATGTTCTTCAATTTTAAAAAGTTCGTTTTTTGCTCCTCTACCAAATGTAGGCGGATCTAACAAAATCCCATCATATGTCTTGTTTCTTTTTTGCTCTTTTTTACAAAATCTCATTGCATCTTCACAGATCCATCGAATCGAAGTGATGTTGTTCATATGAGCATTTTCTTTTGCCCATTCAATGGCAGGTTTCGAGCTGTCGACATGAGTCACCTGTGCAGTTTTGCCAAGTTTGAGTGATAAAAAACCAGAATAGGCAAAAAGATTTAAGACATTTTTGGCTTTTTGTTCACACAGCCATTTCGCACTTGATGTGTGTTCTGGAAAAAGCCCGAGATGACCAAAGCTTGTCAGCTCTAATTTGAGTTTGATGCTATCTATCGTCACATGCCAAGGATCTACAGAATGATTCCATGATCGTGTTTCTGAAGAAAAAGTCGCATCGCACTTCCATTTTTTCTGCTTTTCCCAAAGTGCTTGGGGACAAGGCCTGCTTAATACAACATCGCCAAAACGCTCGCACTTTTCTAAATTTCCAGAGTCAATGAGTTCATACTGCATGGCTTGTCTTTCTTAGTTGAGAAATAAAGTATAGCACAATGCCAATAAAAATAGCGCTATCAGCAAGATTAAACACAGGAAATGCATACCCCCACAGCACACATTTAAACATATCAATCACAGCACCATAAAAAAAGATGTCCAAGACATTGCCAATCGCGCCAGCAAGGATCAAACAGATAGAAAACAGTTCAAAACGCTTCAAGCTCCTCGAGAAAACGTAATAGATAATGCCTACAATAATCAAAAGACGCGCTATTAAAAGAATATAGGGATAATTAGAAAAAAAACCCCACGCAGCACCCGTGTTGGTCTCATAAACTAAAGAAAATTGTATTCCCAAAAAATTTTTAAACACACCAAGACCACCATATGGATAGGCAAATGGGATATATGGATACAAATAGCGTTGCACACTCCATTTGATCAGTATATCTAATAGCAGAATGGGCAAAAAAATATAGGTTAAAAATTTGAGTTTACGACTCAAGGTCAATCAATCCTTTTTCAACCATTTCTTGCGCTTCGACTGTTATGCATGCATAAGGCATAAAATCTAAACGCTTTTTAGGAATGGGTTTTTGTGTTACATCACAAACGCCATAGGTACCGTCTTCTATCTTTTTAAGCGCACGATCAATCTGGCGCAAAATATGAAACTCACCATCTGAGAGCTTGATATTGATGCTACGATCTGAATCATCTGTCCCCTCATCTGCCTGGTGCTGTGAATAGCCTTTAGATTCTTCAGGAGATTTTATCTGATCGACATTCCCTTTCAATATCTTTGTCAACTGGTCTCTTTCTTTCAACAATAGTTCTTTGTACTTTTCTATTTCTTTTTTAGATAGTGCCATATTACTCTCCTTTTTGAACCATGCTTTTTTCTTCATCCTTAGACTTGATGGCATTAATTGCACCAATCAGTTCAGTAAGATCTTTAAATCGACGATACACACATGCAAAGCGAATATAGGCAATAGGATCACGTTCTAAGAGTTTTTGCATGACAATTTCTCCAAGCTCTTTTGTCGAAATTTCTTTCATTTGCTGATACATCAAACCCATAGTGATCTCTTCTGCAATTTGTCTAACTTCGGAATGTGATATCGTTGTATGATGGCAGGCTGCATCCAACCCGTTTGTCAACTTTTGGATCATATATTCTTCATAGAAACCATCTCGTTTCAACACTTGAATTATCAAATCTACAGTCTCAAATGTAGTAAATCTTTCATTGCATTGCAAACACTCACGACGCCTCTTTATAGCATTCAAATCTGTAACAGCACGTGAATCGGTGACCTTCAACTCTTCAGAACCGCAATAAACACACTTCATACTCTCACCTTTAAATCTGGACATTTTGTAAAGTATTTAATATTTTTTCAATACTTTTTTTTTATTTCCGCTCGAAAACCACATCCCCTCAATACCTCTGGATAGCCAAAGCGGTGCAAATGTGGCCACTTACGACAAACCAAAGGACGCAAAAAATAACGCCCACACTTGTTATTCTCTTTTAAATAGCGGCATCCCATCACAAGATAATCCCTTCCCTCACTTTTCAACGTTTCATGGGATCTTGGGTAAAATCCATTGATTTCTTGATGCCACCACAAATAAAAGCGCCCAAAAAAGCTTGCGCGCTTTTCTATAAGGATATAGTGACAACATGCCCCTCGTCTTTTACAGGCTCCCACCCATTTGTGAGGAGGACGAACGATTTTACGGGCCAATTTCTGCATTTTTATATCAATAGTCACAAAAGGAACGATCACTAAACGCATCAAAAAACGCAAAAACCCTGGCATTTTTTGCTTATAAATCCCTATTTTGGGAACAGGAGGTCTTGTTTCAATAGACTCCATGATTCCGTCCACAAAGGCATCTAATTCTTTTTCTTCTTTTGCAATAGGAAGCATGGGATCATTCTAGCAAAGAAAGGAAAAAAGGCAAGAATTCTCTGCAAAACAAAAGCATAAATTCTTATATATCAATAGGTTGCTTGTTTCTTTTTTTATTGTTTAAAAAAAATCGAATTTTATTAGAAAATATTTGCTAAGAAAGAGGCTTTCTTTATAACAAGGAAGTAAGGGAATTATTATGATGTCTATCCTCAAACAGCTCGTTGCGCCTATTTTTTCTTTGGTCATCGTGATGCTTGGCAATGGCTTTTTTACTACCTTTGTCAGTATTCATCTGCTCAATGTAGGCTATAGCAATTTTATCATTGGGCTTATTGCTTCTTCTTATTTTGCCGGTCTTCTTATGGGTGGCTTTTTAGCGGCTAAGTTGATTCGTCAGGTGGGATTTATCCGTTCTTTTGCAACGTTTGCAAGCTCTTTGACTGCTCTTTTGATGATCACCTCTTTTGTTAATAACGTTCCAGAATGGTTTTTGGTCCGTTTCTTAGGAGGGCTTTGTATTGCTGGACTTTTTGTTGTCATTGAGAGTTGGCTTTTACTTTTTTCTAATATCAAAACAAGGGGAAAAATTCTTGCCATTTACATGACGGCTCTTTACTCTGCTCATGCAGCTTCTCAATATCTTCTTGATTGGATGAATCTTGATACCATTGCTCCTTTTGCCTTGGTCATTATACTAAGCGCCATTTCTATTATCCCTGTGTCAATGATGCGCGCTGAATCTCCTACTCACACTGAAAACGTCTATTTAAACCCGATTGAAGTATTAAAAGCCTCACCCTTAGGATTTGTCAGTGCAATTGTGGGTGGTATTGTATTAAGTAGTTTTTATAGCCTAGGTCCTGTGTTTGCCACGCAAGTGGGATTCAAAATGTCCCAAGTGGCCCAATTTATGGCGATGACTATGTTTGGAGGCCTTCTTTTGCAATGGCCCATTGGTCATTTGTCCGACATTTTCAATCGAAAAAATCTCATGGTTTTTGTCAGTTTTACCTGTGCCATTATCGCCCTTGGGCTTGGATTATCCATTTACTATCCTACCTGGGTTACTCTGACACTTTGCATCCTTTTTGGAGGCTTTTCATTTACCATCTATCCTCTTGGAATTACCCTTGCTTGCGACCGCATTGATTCTAAAAATATTGTAGCTGCGACAGGCGTGTTATTAATTGCTTATAGTGGAGGCTCGATTATTGGACCTTTGATTGCTTCTCAATTTATGAATTTATTTGGCCCTATTGGACTCTATGTCTCATGTTCTTTGTTTTGCATGCTTTTAAGCGCATATGGATCTTATCGCAGTAAACTTAAAATTGATCAGGGAGAGCAAAAAGATTATGTGGTTGTTCCAAGAACAACTCCTGTCGCCAATGAACTCGATCCTAGAAGCGATGAAGAAGGGGCGTCAAATTCTCAAGACTCAGAAGAAAAGTCTGATGAAGAAGCTCAGTCAGAAAATAAAGAGTCGAAAATCATCGATGCAAGTAAACCAAATGGCCCCTTTGAAGCAGAAACGGGTTAATTATCGCTCAAATTTCGTACGGCTAGTTTTATAACTGATGTTACGCAGTAAATCCAATTTAAAGGGAGAACGAAAAGAGGGATATAACAAGCATTACGATGAAGTTCAATTCAAATGAGAGTTGAACGAAGAGTCATGCGAAGTAGATCACCCTTTGCAGTCTTCCTATGAGTTGGAGTTAATGCGTAAGGTCAGTTTTATAAACTCAAAAAGGCGAATAAGCGCTGTGAGCAAGACAAGAGATGAAAATAGCGCGCTTAAAAGGGTAAAAGACTTTGGAAAGACAATCATCAAACCAAAAAAGATAAAAGCTTCTGCCCTTTCGATAAGACCTGGATTATAATAAAAGCTTTTTTCCGTATCGTTTTGGGAAAACATTCCTACAACAAAAAAACTTGTGACACATAAATACACACTCCCAAGCATGACAAGACATGCAAGGCCTCTTGTAGGATCAACAAAATAAAAACCCAAAATGATGAGAAATTCGACAACACGATCAAAGAACAGATCCAACATGGCACCTATTTTTGATACACGCTTTGTTTTTCTCGCTAAAGATCCATCTAGCATATCGCAATATCCAGAAAGCAAAAGAAAACAAAGAGCAAGTATCGATTGATTTACAATCACACTCCAAAAAGCGCATAGACCAAAAATAAACCCAAAGATTGTGACCGTTGTCGGGTTTATTTTTTGAAACCAGCGCCTATTCAAAAGAGGATCTATGCTAATTATTTGAATGGATTTTCTAAAAAACTGTTCAATCATGCTTTTTTTTCCTCAACTTTTTTATCACAATAGGAATCAATGCGATCACTCCTAATCCAACAAGGGCTATTTTAACATGTAGGTTAAAGATGGCATTCAATGAAAAGGTATCTTGTTCAAAAATGGAAGCAAGCCCCTTACCCGCTTGAACAAAAACAAATGAACCTGGTGCAATCCCTACAACCGTTGTCCAAAAAAATGTAACAAAAGGAACATCAAAAAATGCAGGCGCTAAATTCACTAACCAAAAAGGAAAAATGGGAACAAAACGCAAAAACAATAAATAGCTTGTCGCATTTTTTTTAAATCCTTTTTCCATTTTCTTTAACCTTGGACCCGCTTTTTTCTTCAATATGTCTCCAAGGGCTGTTTTAGCTGCTACAAAAATCCCTGACGCTCCCAAACTTGCTCCAATAATGACATACAAAGTGGCAAAAGGTTGATTAAACAAAAACCCACCGATCAGTGTTAAAAAAATCGCCCCTGGAATAGATAAAAGCACGACTAAAAAATAGATCCCCATAAAGATAAAAGGAGATATCATTGGATAAGATTCTACAAAACCTTTCAATTTGTGATGGTTGGCTTTCAATGTTTCAAAATTCAAAAATTCAAAAAAACCTAAAAAATATACCACTAACATCAAACACACAATGATGATTAAAGGAATATATTTTTTCATAACTTGCGTCCAAAAATTGTTGTCATCAGCCACATATCCGCAGCTTTGCGAATGCCTAAGTTAAAAACAGGATAAGGATGGATTAAATTTGTGAATTTTCGATGAGGAACCTTGGATTGCATTGCTGTCGATATTTGCATAAGAATATCTGCAGTCGCTGGTGCGACAATCGTAGCTACTATACTTTCCGATAAACTCCTTATGCTGGC
>JAAKFQ010000015.1 GCA_011064725.1 Chlamydiota bacterium
GTCTTCTTTTGATTACCGGTCCTTGTTCGATTCATGATATTCCTTCTACTCTTGAATACATGGAAAAATTAAAAACTTTAAATGCTCGTGTGAAAGATGAGATTTTGATTTTGATGCGTTTTTATTTTGAAAAACCCCGCACGCGTTTTGGGTGGAAAGGATTTTTATATGATCCTTACTTAGATGGCTCTTATCAAATGAATGAAGGCATTAAACAGGCAAGATATCTTTTACAACAAGCCCTTGAAATGGCTCTCGGAACCGCCACAGAATTTTTAGATCCCAACATGAGCACTTATTTAGAAGATGGTATCTGCTGGGGGTGTGTGGGTGCAAGAACCTCCTCTTCTCCCATCCATCGTCAAATGGCATCAAGTCTACATTGTCCCATTGGTTTTAAAAATTCACTCTCAGGAGATCTTCATACAGCTCTGCATGCCATTCAAACAGCTAACTTGCCAAATACATTTCCCAAACTTATCAACGGAAAATTGGTAGCAGAAACATCCAATGGCAATCCTTTTTGCCATTTGATCATGCGTGGTTCTAAGAATAAGCCCAATTTTGATATTGAAAGTGTAAAAAATGCATGCAAGCTTTTGCAAGCGCATCACTTTTTTCCTCATGTCATGATTGATTGTGCTCATGGAAATGGCCAAAAGCTTGCAGAAAAACAGCTCGATGTCTTTGAAACCATACTCCCCTATAAAGACGAAGGACTTATTTTTGGAATCATGCTAGAAAGCCATCTCAATTTTGGCAACCAACCTATGTCAGACACGCTCAAATACGGCGTCTCCATCACAGATCCTTGTTTAAGTTTTGATCAACTTGAAGCAAGCATACTAACCCAGTATTCAATGACTGGCTTTACACATTAAATTCTGTTTAGAGGAAGAGCGAAAGGAACAAGATACAAGGATTGCGATGAAATTCAACTCCTTGAGAGTTGAATGAAGAGCAAGACACAGTAGATTGTTTCTTGCAGCCTTCCTATGAATAGAAGTAAATGTGTAAAGTCAGTCAGATAAGTGGATCAAAGGGCACCACAACTGGTGTTCAAAAACGGCATCGATTTGACCATCTTTAAACAATTCGACTTTGTATGTGGCAATGCCCCTCTTTTTTTGAAATTGTTCTTCCATCAATGTCACAATATGATCTGAAGTAGATTTGTTGATATCAAATGTATACACCTCTTGTGTGCGATTTCCATATTGCACATACACTTTTGCCACAAAATCGTGTTTTTTCAGCTCTTTTTTAGACACATTTGTTCTTACAACCAACCTTTGGCCAATAAAGTCTTTGGTGTTTCTTGGATCTGGAGTTTTTGCATGGGTACTTGCCAAAAACCTTTGATCCATCGTTTGGTTATAGACAGTCACCTTTGATGAAGAACAACTCATCAAAAACACTACACAAAAAAGACACAAAAACTGTCTCATCGCAGATCCTTTTGATTATAAAACCCACTATATAGGTTGGATGCTAAATTTTCAATGGGATAAGGCTTATAGATTTTGACTACCAGCTAGTTAGTTAATAGTTAGGATTCCTCTCTAAAAAAAACAATATCTGATTAATTATTAATTACCTAGGCGCTTCTTGTTATCTTTTGAAATACAGTGGTTTTTATTCAAAAATATAGTATAATAGTTATTAGAATTAATAATAATATCAAAAAATAGAAGTTTAAAAATGGCAAGTTACTTAACAACAGCAACTTCCGCAGCAGGCGCTGCATATCAAAATCGGCAGCTAATAGCCTCAGCACGGCAAGCTAGTCAATCTGTAGGAAAAGTAGCAAAATGGGCAAGCGGTTCGGCCCTACAAGAAATGGCAGCTGAAAAAGCACTCAAAGTTTGCCACTATCAAGGAAGTCGAGTCCAAGATGTTTCTACTACAGTCGTTCAAAAAGTTGTAAAACTTAGCCTTGGAATGGTTTATAGGCAGACAGCTGGTAGAGTGATAAAAAGCAAACTCGAAGGTATAAATCGTTTAGCCATTAGAAAGTTTGGAACAACAAGCAGTAGGCTATCAAGGGACCATATCAGGTCTTCTGAGTAGCGCCACAGGACTTTCTACATTGGCATCTGAAGCTGTTGTCTCTGGGATAGGAGCTCTCTGGAATATAGGAGGCAAACAACTCACCCAAGCTCAACTCAATGAAATAACCTCATCCTTATACGAAACAGCATTAGGTAAAATCACTGAATATCTCGAAGCGCGTTTTTCTGAGGATCTTCGAGCGCAGTCACGTTCAATTGCTGATTCTTTGGTCAATATGACTGTAAAAGCAGGAGTCGGATATACAACAAGTCTTTTAGCCAACTGTTTTCTTCCTGAATCAGATGAGGATGATACTTTAAGATCCAGAGTGAACAACGTCCTTACATTAGCCTGGGCTGTTCCCTTAGCTCTTGCAGGAGGCAAATGCTTGTACGATGCCTACAGAATTCGTCAACGTATTAGCAGCTTGAAAAATGCAGTGGATGCACAAATTGATTATATCTTAGATGATTTAACACCTAAGACATTACCAAAGAGCGTTAGAAATACTATTATTCATGAAATGGCAAAACCTCTAAAGACCCAAGCTCACCAATTGATTGCTCAACGCTTTAATCGATGACTTATAAACCAGCTTGGACAGAAAAAATGATATTCTAGTTGAAAAGAGAGAATAAAATCTGTAAAATCAGTTTTTTGTAACGGTTCGATTTAAAAAATGGAAGCTACGATTTGCGTCATTTTCAATGAAGATCAAACACAAGTTCTTTTGACAAAACGTTTTGATTTTCCTGTTTGGGTGCTGCCTGGGGGTGGCATTGAACCCAACGAATCCATTGAAGAGGGACTAAAGCGCGAAATCAAAGAAGAAATCTGTTGCGATGTTGAGCTTGTTGAAAAGGTCGGCACCTATACCCCTCCTATCTTCCGATCCGAAGCTTTGACCCATGTCTACATTGGAAAAATCAACACTCATCCTAAACCATCCGATGAAGTCAAAGCTATTAAATTTTACGACATTGGCGATTTGCCTAAAATGATTCCCCCACCCCATCAAGTCTGGATCGAACACGCCCTATTGCCCTTCGAAAAAAACTTTTCCCTAAAAGTGCCCGCAGTCAGTTTTTCTCTTTTTTTTAGGTATGTTCTTAAACATCCTTTTTTGCTCTTGAAATTCTTGAGTTTGAGGATAAAAAAAATCCGCCTTATCAAAATAAGACGGATTTAACAAAATGCATCGAAAAAAATTATTCTTTTTCTAAAACGATTTTTTTATTTGCAATGTAATAGGCAACTTTTGCAATAGCTTTTGCATCAGCAGGTCTAGATGCAAAAAATGCGTTTGCTCTTAATTTTGCTTGGATATCTTCGACTTTTCGACCAGCTCTTAGTGCTGCTTCTACAACTGGGCGATATTCTTTTTTAGCCGCTTTGTTTTCTTGGTATGCTTGTTGTGATGCTGAAAGGTCTTTAAGTTCTTTTCCAGCTTTAAGTTCTTTTTCTCCTGATAACTTATCAAATTCTTTTGCTGATGTTGCGCTAAGACTTACTACTTGCGCTTTATGCTCTGCAGAAACTTCCGGCTCGTTTCCAGCTTTAACGCCTTTTGCAGCAAATTTTCCTTGCCACTCAGTAATTTTCTTTCCGATTTTTCCGTCAATAGGAAAGCTTACCGCTCCATTTTTTTTATAAATAGCTTTAATGACAGCTTTCAAAGGTTTTAAAGAATCTTTAAAATCTTTAGCTTCTGGAAGAGGTCTAAATGCTTCATAAGCACTTTGAAATCTAATTGCTGCATCTGTAATTGTACCCATGAGTAACTCCTTAGTTAGTTACTGACCTTACGCATTACCTTTTACTCATAGAAGGCCGCAAAGAACAATTGACTGTGCATTCCTCCTCACACACAACTCTTCAGAGTTATGTTTGTCGGACGTACTTGTATCTCGCCCTTTTCGTTCCTTCTCTAAGCAAAATTTATTGCGTAACATCAGTTTTAATTAAAAAAGATGACACAATTGTACGCTAATTCCTCACTTTTTGTCTATGAAAATCTTTACCGTAAACATCTACTTATAAATGACTTAGCATTAAAATTTTGTTTTAACAAAAAAGAAGAGACTTGTTGAAATTAAGGATTCAATCATATAGAATATCCTCTTATGACATCAGCTTTGACGTGTTTTTCACCTTTTTTAAGTACAACATTTGATGCAAACAAATTTAAAGCATCAAGAGCCAAAATACTATTTTTTGCCAACAATGGCCAAATGTCTGGTTTAGAGCACTTTGCGAAAAAAAATATCGGCATGTTATCTCAAGTTTTCCAAATAATGTTTGATGGAAGCACACTTAGTGTCACCGCTCTTCAGGTGGCCACAATGGCACGAAAATACGATTTTGTTGCTAGGCTCTTAGAGTTTAATTGTAACAAAGACCACACATCTAATGGTTATGCAGCGCTGCATTTTGCCAGCTTTATTCCAGATCCTAAAATGATTGCTGTCTTACTTAAAGGTGGATGCCATGCATCAATGGATCCAAGAGGTGCAACCCATGAAGATATCCTTAGAATGCGCACCCTTCCAGATCCTAAAACACAAACATTTTATTTAAAGGACGCAAGTGGAGCGGTTGTCCAAAGAGATGGGGCAGTATTTTCTACACTTCGAAAAGCAACTCTTCTAAGTGATCGGTTTTATGTAGATGCTGAATACTTAGTCCATATATGGATGCAAAATGTGGCAGGAAAGCCATGGCCTCCTACAAGTTTAAATGGAAGAATACAAAGAGATTGTCTTCTATTTTTACAATCTCCCAGAGAAAAGGTTTATTTAGAACAACAAGACGGCTTTTTTGTTGCAAGAGCAAAAGAAGCAATTAAACCTTTTGAAATCATTGGCATTTATCGTGGTAAAGTTGACCTTAGCCATAAAAAAAGGAATGAAGAACTAAAAAGAATATATCAACAAGCGCAAAAAGAAGCAGAACAAATAAGAACATCCCCTTTACAAAATTTCTCAGAATTGTTTGCCAGTCTCGCAGCTTTGCAAAAAGCACATGAGCTTACGGAAGAATCCTTTCATATTTTAGAAGAAGGGGCATGGACATTTGATTCTGTCGATGGAAGAGAATTTCGCAATCTTGTACCAGAAATTGTAGATTCTTTTCCAAATGCGGCGACATTTGGGGTGACAAATGTGTTAGGCCTGCCAAGTGTTTGTGTTTTGGTTGCTTTAGATCCAATTCCTCCAGGGGGTCTCATTTGTTACAATTACGGAATTCATCATAATGTAAAAATTTTCCCGCGCCAAGAATTTAGAAAAGAAGCTCTAGTAAAAGAAATAAAAGCACTTTTACAACAACATTCTTTTATAGAATGGATGGAGATCCTAGAGACTTTTTTTACAAAGCAACAATTGACCCCTGTTATCCCAAATTCAGAAACCGCAAAAATTTTTATAGAAAAGTTTGGTTACGTTCTTAGTACATTTTCTAGTTGCGCTTATTTAATAAGAGAAAAGATTTTAAAAATTGATGATGTCGTCAAAGTTTTTTCAAGTTCTACGATATTTGAAGATAGGGGCAGCGAGAATTATAACAAGCTTTTAATCCTTTATAAAGGCATTCAAAAAGATCCTTCTATTCTCGATGAATTAGGCGATCAAATATCCATTCTTTCTCGAACAGAGCTATTACAAAGATTTGCTCAAAAAGGCCTTCTTATACCAAACCTTTAAAGTCATTTTGTATCACTGACGCTTAAATATCCACGTACAAGTTAATTTTTTTACATGGTACTCAGACAAAAAAACCTGTTGAAATTAAGGGTTCAATCTTATAAAATATCCTCTTATGACATCAGCTTTGACATGTTTTTCACCTTTTTTAAGTACAACATTTGATGCAAACAAATTTAAAGCATCAAGAGCCAAAATACTATTTTTTGCCAACAATGGCCAAATGTCTGGTTTAGAGCACTTTGTGAAAAAAAATATCGGCATGCTCCGCCGTGTTTTCCAAATAACGTTTAATGGAAGTCAATTTAGTGTCACCGCTCTCCAGGTGGCAACAATGGCACAACGCTATGATTTTGTTGCCAAGCTCTTAGAGCATGATTGTAACAAGGACTACGCATCTAATGGCTATAGAGTTCTGCATTTTGCTGCTATGATACCTGATGCAAAAATGATTGCTGCCTTACTCAAAGGTGGATGCCATGCATCAATGGATCCAAGAGGAGCAACTCATGAAGATATTCTTAGAATGCGCACCCTTCCAGATCCTAAAACACAAACATTTTATTTAAAGGAAAGTGGAGCAGTTGTACAAAGAGATGGGACAGCATTTTCTGAACTTCGACAAGCAACTCTTCTAAGTGATCGATTTCATGTGGACCCCGAATACTTTGTCCGTGCATGGATACAAAATTGGATAGGGAGAGAACCTGACGCCTCAAGTTTACCAGGGAAGGTAAAACAAGCATGCATCGCATTTTTAAAGTCTCCTAGAGAAAGAACTTACTTAACACAACAAGGTGGTTTTTTTGTTGTAAAAGCAAAAGAACGCATTGACGTTGGCGAAATCATCGGTATCTATTATAGTAAAGTAGACTTTACCAAAGAAGCACATGATCGAAAAGTCGATCAAATAAATCATGATCAACAGCAAGCTTTAGCAAAATTTGAAGCTATGGATCCATCTTGTGCTCCTGATGAAGAAAGTTTTAAAGCTCTGATCTTAAAAAAATACGTTGAACAAACAAAAATAGAAGCCTTAGAACAAGAATATTTTGCAGTTTTAGAAAATTGTACATGGATTCTAAATACTTGTAATGGAAAGCATTTTAGAAATTCCATCCCAGAAACTGTCGACTCTTTTCCCAACGCTGCTCTCCAAATAGTATCCAATTTGTTGGGATTACAATACCTTTATGTTTTATTTGCCTTAGAAACCATTTTACCAGATGATCCTATTTGTTATTGCTACGGAATACACCATCAGATACGCAATTCTACGCCGCATCAAGAATTAAGAAGAGAAGCTTTGGAAAAAGAGATGTTAGCATTTTTACAACAGCATTCTTTTAAAGACTGGATTCTGGCTATGGAAGCTTTTATGCTAGTTGTCGAAAAAAAGAAAACTTCCATGAGTCTAGAACACAAAAAAATCATACCTGATCATGAAACCTTTAAAAGAGTTTTAGAAAAATTTGGTTACGTTCTGATTACTTTTTCTAGCTGCGCTTATTTAATAAGAAAAAGTGTTTTAAGCATCGATGATGTCCTATTTGGTCTTTCAAATCCTACTGTATGCTCAGAAATGATTGGTACAGGTCCTTATGATAAACTTTTAATGCTCTACCAAGGTGTAAAAAAAGATCCCTCCGTTCTCGATGAATTGGGAGATCAAATATTTTCTCTTAGCATAAAAGAACTCTTAGAAAGATTTGTTCAAAAAGACCTTATTTAATCATTTGTTTCGTGTCAAAAAGCCAGCTGGATTGCTGTTTTGTTAAAAGCTTGCTCTGAATCGCTGCATCTTTAAGACTAAGGTCTTTTTTGCGTGCTAGATCAAAAATGCGTGCAGCTTTTTCATGGCCAACCGCTTCATTGAGTCTGTAGGAGACAATGAGCGGATGTTTCAAATTCTCTTCTAAGCGCTCAAAATTGGGTTTAATGCCCATCAAGCACTTGTCTGAAAAATTGACAGCCACATCTGATAAGAGCTGGATTGATTGCAACAGGTTATAAATCATGAGGGGCTTGTAAGCATTGAGCTCAAATTGTCCTTGCGTCGCAGCAAAGCAAATAGATGCATCGTTGCCAATAATTTGTGCCATGACCATTAAAAGAGCTTCGATTTGCCACGGATTGGATTTTTGTGGATTGAGTGAGTGTTCATGGTTTGATGGCAGATGGATTTCAAAAAAGCCGCTATTTGGACCAGAGGCCATCAATTGTAAATCTTTGGCCATTTTATGAAGAGAAATCGCTAAGTGTCTTAAAGCTGCGCTCATTCCTACTATGGCATCGTGCGCAGAAATTTTTGAGCCTTTATTGAGTGCTGGGAAAAAAGGTAGATTAGTATTTTCTGCCAAAATTTCACAGACGCGATGCGAAAATTCTAGAGGCATATGTGTGGGCTTGCCTACAAATTCTCCACCTAGAGGTATCTCATATAGGTGCATCAAGGCTTTTTCTAAAGCTTGCATCCCAAATTCAATCTGCGTGCGATAAGATTCAAATTCATAGCCTAAAGTAATTGGCTGGACATCCATAAGGTGTGTTCTTGCAATTTTAACAACACCTTGAAATTCTTCTTCTTTGGCCTTGATGGCTGTTTGAAGCATTTGTAATTTGGGAAACAGCTCATAGATCGTTTTTGTAGCAGCAGCCACATGCATCGCTGTTGAGAAGGTGTCATTCGCAGATTGATTAAGATTGATCTCATCAAAAGGGTGGATAGCATCCTTTTTTTTGCACTTGTGTTTGGTATTGATATAGTGAGCAAGCACTTCGTTGATATTCATATTGGTATGCGCCCCATTGCCCGCCTGCCATACTTTTAGAGGAAATTGGAGATCTAGGTGTGACCTTAACACCTCATCGCACGCTTCTTCGATCCACTGATATTTTTTTTTAGAGAGCAACTTGAATTCAAAATTGGCTTTTGCAAATGTTTTTTTGATCAATGCATAAGCATAAATGATTTCTATTGGCAAATGTTCATTGCCAATTTGAAAATTGTCTAAATAGCGTTGGGTGTGAAAACCCCACAATGCTTCCTTGGGAATCTCAATGAGCCCATCAAGATCTTTTTCAGACCGAAACTCCATATCTATACCTCATCTCATCATCATTTTACTCATACATGAAAGATCGGGTATTTGACAAGCTTAAAGCAGTACAGAGGCTGTAAACGCAAAAGCAAAGAGCGCAAAGGATTCCACAATCCCCAAAGCAATCACACTTTTGCCAAAAATGCCTGGTTGCTTGGCTGTTGCTTGAATGGCCGTAGCAGCACAAAGCCCTTGATATATCGCTGAAAACAGGATAGTTAAACCAATGGCTGTTCCAATGCCCACGCCTGCAAGAGCTGTGATTTTGCCAGCCTTTAGGCTGTTATTCATCAGAAACAACAACACAACGCCATAAATGGCTTGGGAAGAGGGAATCGCTGAGATTCCTATAAATTTTCCGTGCCCTTCTTCAATGCGGCTCATCACTCCATGAGAGGCCATGCCAGCAATGGCACAGCCAATAGCTGCCCCAATACAAGACAGCGCAAGGATAATTGCAGGGCCAACTTGTGTATAATCCATTTTTTTCTCCTTATGGTTGTAAAAATTGTAGAGGTTCAAAGCGCTTGCCTTCTCCTTCAAACGAATAATGGTACCATTCTAAAAAATTCAATCTCAAGCCATGGATCACTCCTGCCATGGTTGCAAACACTAAATTCATCACATGTCCTACCAAAATGGTAATTGTACCAAACACAATGTTCATTTGAGAGCCCATTTGGTTAAAAGTGGCAGCCATTGCCATACCAGCAAAAGCAAGTGCATATAAACGTAAATAACTCAATACATCGGCAAAAATTTGAATGCTATTTGTGATTTCACTAAGCCCTTTAAGTCTTTTTTGAATAATCGCAAGCATGCATGCAAGAACAATCCCAAAAATAAAAATCTTAAATCCCACCAAAGCCGACCATTCTTTGGGAATATTAAACAAGAAATATAACATTGAAGTACCATTCACCTCACTGGGGAAATAGAGATAACCTCCAATAATAAATAAGATCCATCCAAAGTTGGCATAGTGGGAAAACGCAGTGCGCATTAAAGACAGGATTATATGAACAGCTCCAATAATCAACGAAAGCTCCAACATAATATCGCCAAAAAATTGCTTTTGCATCTCATATTTAATGCCAGCATCATCCTCATCACTTGCAGCATTCAAAATATCCGCAGGATCATTCAAATTTTGAATAGTTGGATATTTATTAGTCCATTCTTGCCATACACTGTCCTGAGCTTGTTTATGGTACATCACCTTTTTTTCAATGATCCTCTCAATGAAAGAATACTTAGCAAGAGGAGATTTTGGGCTAATACCTAATCCAAAAAAATTAAAGGTGAGCCCTCCCCAAACGATACATCCTATCGACAAAATGAAGGCGAGTTTGATAAAGCGTTTAAACGTGTCTTTTGCATCTGGGAACTTGAATTTTAAGAAAAAGGACAAAATAAGAAACACCAAACCATAGCCTGCATCAGAAATAATGATCGAAAAAAAGAAGGCAAATGCAATCAAGACCCAAAGACTTGGATCTTTGTCATGCACACCTGGTGTATCATACAAATAGACCAAATCTTCGCCCACTTTGCTCAAATTTTTATTTTCCAAGCACGTCGGAACTTTGTCTGTTTTCTCAATCACCACCTCTTCAAACATGATAGAAAAATGCTCAGTGAGTTCTTTTAATTGCTTTAGATGATTGATCGAAATAAAGCCAGAAATGGTAAACACTTTTTGATCTAAATGCTCAATAATACTTGAGCGAGCAGACTCTAAATGGTGCATATTTAAATGGTGTAAGTACCCTTCAAAGATCTGGTCAAAATATTGCGTTAAATCGCGCAAAAGTGTTTCATTTTTTTGAATCAAGACTTCTGCATCTTTTTTCTGAATCTTCAAAATATCGACAGAATGATCGAATTGCAAAGGAAGTAGGCTTTTGATCTGCATCTCTTTTTTTGAAAGCCCCAAATAGTAATAAAGATCGTATTGAGCGCCAATATAAAAGAGATTGTCACTCAGTGTTTCTAGGTGTTTTCTTGATACAAAAAACTGAAATTTGAGCCCCGCAGTTTGTTCTATCTTTTCTACTTCATACTTATCAAAATGGCCAAATGGAGCCACTTTTTCAATCTCACCATTTAAAAGTCTAAGATGTTCTTTTAAACCCACAAGTTCTTTTTCTACTCGAATGATCTCTTGGATAAGGTCCCAAGATACTTTTGTCTCATCTTTTATCTGTGGCTTTCTTTCATGTTTTTTCAAAATTTTTAGCGCTTTGATATAGTTTTTAATGTCTTGAGGCAATACTTTTTTTTGGGGAGAGGGATCGATAAATTGAACAAAACCCATCTTTTGTGCCTTTCTAAAAAAAAGCTGGACATTACTCTCTACACCCAGAAATAAGATTTTTTTGACATCATATCGCATGTTTTAACTTCTTTTTTTGAGCAGCTTTGGCTTGGCAAATAAATGCCAGTTCTAAATCTCCTAGAAACACTTTGATCTTTTTGATGTTTTCTTTTGCTCTAGGAATTAACACTTTTTCAAACAAATTTACACGGATAGAAACTTCACGCAATTCATATTCTAAGCGCTTTTTTTTATCCAATAATAGTTCCAGTTCGATTTCAATCGTTTTGATTTTATGAATAAAAAAAACAACTGTATCAACAATAGGATGCGTATTGAACATACTGTAGTTGAGCTCTTTGAAAATGAGTTTGTTGAGCACTTTGATTGATACACCTGCAATGTTTTCTGTTCTTGTATCTAAGCGCTCAACGTGCGCAATATCTTTGATAGACACACCACCTAAATCACTAAACAGGTAGGCAAATTCTATGATCTTTTGTTTTAGTTCGTCAAATTCGATCATTTTTTGATCATATGCAAGAACTGTTTCATTCACCTCATGTTGGAGCAGAGATTTTTTAAGCTGCAATGTGGGCAGGTATTTTTCCAATTGACCCAGTTTATACTGCCAAGATCTAAGTTCATTTTTTGTTAATTTTAAACGCATTAGCTACTCACTTTGCCAATATTTTTCTACAAACGCCTGTTTGATACCAATCTCATCTGGTCTAAAACATTGAGATAGCGTCTTCCAACCAAGATCGAGCGCCTCTTCTAAAGGCAAGTTGACTTTCAAATTCATCATGCGATCTTCAAACAAAATAGAATAGGATAAAAGCTTTTCATCCCATTGTGAAAGTTTAAAACCCATAGCTCTTCTTTCTTTTGCTTTTAAAGAATCTGCATAAAGCCGAATCATGGTATTGGCTAAATCTCCATGATCTTCTCTTGTCACTTTCCCAATCACTTGCTGTTTCAATCTTGATAAAGAACCAAAAGGGTTGATCTGGCCATCAATAAGATAGAATTGCCCTTCTGTAATGTATCCCGTATTATCTGGAATAGGGTGAGTCACATCATTTCCTGGCATTGTGGTGACAGAAATAATCGTAATTGATCCCGAAGCATCAATATCGACAGCTTTTTCATACCTGAGTGCTAAATCTGAATATAGAGAACCTGGATAACCTCGATTAGAGGGAACTTGGTCCATTGTAATAGCAATTTCTTTGATGCTATCTGCAAAAGCCGTCATATCTGTTAACAGCACGAGCACATCAAGATTTTGCACGGCATATTTTTCGGCGCACGCAAGTGCCATATCAGGCACAAGTAAACATTCAACAGGAGAATCGGTGGCTTTGTGAATAAACATCACCGTTTTATCCATCGATCCCGATTTTTCCGCATTTTCAATAAAGGCCATGTAATCATCAAAACGCAGTCCCATGCCACCGATGATGACCACATCCGCATCCGTTTGGTTGGCAATACGCATAAGCAATTCATTATAGGGCTCCCCTGCTACAGAGAAAATGGGGATTTTTTGGGATTTGACAAGACAGTTAAACACATCAATCATCGGAATGTTTGTTCTGACCTGTTCATGAGGCACAATTCTTCTTACAGGATTAAATGTGGGTGTATTGATTTCAATCTCTTCTCCAACAATATCAGGTCCATTATCGATGGGTTTGCCCATTCCATTCAATCTACGGCCCATGAGTTTTTCACCAAATGTCACTCGCATCAAATGAGAGAGAAAAGTCACGCGATTTCCTGTGGAAATGCCACGCGTTTCTTCAAAGACCTGAATGGTCACTTTGTCTTTTTCAAAACGCAATACAGAGCCTAAGACCAACTGCTTGTTATTTTTTTCAATCTGACAAAGTTCGCCTAATTTGATATCTTCCGCCCGAACTGTGATCAAACTTCCCCGCACATCTTCAATACGCTCATAAATACGCTTCACGTGTTAACTCCTTACTTTATCCAAAGAGATCTCTTCGATTTTTTTCAAAATCTGTTTTTTTTGTTTTGTGTATGCTTCACTTTTGAAAGATAGATAATTAAAGTTCTTCATTTCATTTTGAAGTATTAAAAAATAGTCCCTTGCTTGGTCTTTATCTTCAAAAGCATTGGGCATCTCAAAAATCTTTATCATAATGGAAAAAAGTTCCAGCTGGCGTTCCATAGGACAATAGGTATCCACTTTATCAAAGGCATTTTGTTGAAGGTAGCAAAAATCATATAACTCACCTTTTAAGTAAATTATCATGTCTTCTAGGGCAACACCTTCTTCTCCGACAACCTCCATACGCTTTTGAATCTCGTCTGCCATTTGTAAAATTTCGTGTGCTTTTCTTACATGCCCTTCCCAATTGCTAATAAATTTTTCGAGATCTTTTGAAGTAACACTTAAATATTTTGACCAGGATATCAAAGGATCGATGGCAGGATAGCGACGCGCATCGGAACGCACGCGAGAAAGCCCTAAAAAAGCCCCGACAACAGAAAGCGTAGCTTGCGTCACAGGCTCTTCAAAGTTTCCACCTGCAGGCGACACCGTAGCACCAATTGTCATTGAACCCACTTTTCCATCTAACACGCTCAATACGCCAGCTCTTTCATAAAAACTTGCAATACGAGATGCCAAGTATGCCGGAAAAGCTTCTTCACCTGGAATTTCTTCGAGTCTGCCACTCATCTCACGCAAAGCTTGTGCCCATCTTGAGGTGGAATCCGCAAGTAAAAGTACATGCAAGCCCATTTGCCGGTAGTATTCTGCAATCGTCGCTCCCATATAAATGCTAGCTTCTCTAGCAGCCACAGGCATAGAGCTTGTATTACAGATGATCACGGTACGTGTCATCAACGATTCTCCTGTATGAGGATCGATTAAGTGAGGGAATGTTTTGAGCATATCGACAACTTCACCAGCTCTTTCTCCACAAGCACAAACAATCACAATATCGACGTTGGAATATTTAGAAAGGTGGTGTTGTAAGACGGTTTTTCCCGCACCAAAGGGACCTGGAGAACAAAATGTCCCTCCCTTCAGAACAGGAAACTGCGTATCGATGACTCTTTCTCCTGTTGACATCATCTCTTTTGGCTTTTGCTTTTCTCCTTCTTGAAGCGCAAATTTTACAGGCCAACGTTGTAACATCGTCACTTCGATGACTTGACCTTCTTGATCTTCTAATTTAGCAATCACTTCTTCGATGGTATAACTTGCCTTTCGAGCCATCCATGTGATCTTATGGGTTCCAAACAAAACAAAAGGAACCATGATATGGTGAGAAAAATGCAGCTCTTGCGTCGTGCCTAAAGAATCTCCTCTTTTGACCACCTCTCCAACATTCTTTCCTGGATGAAATTCCCATTTTCTTTTGCGATCAAGAGAAGGTATGTACAATCCGCGTGGCAAGAAATTCCCTGCTTCATCGGCAATTTTCTCTAAAGGGTTTTGCAAGCCATCAAAAATAGAGGTGAGCAATCCAGGTCCTAATTCTGCTTCTAGAAGTTCTTTTGTAAATGTGACCTTGTTTCCAAGTTTGACTCCACTGAGATCTTCAAAAACTTGTGCTTTAACAACACCTTTTTGTATTTCAATGACCTCTGCTTTTAAAGAAACATTTTCAACTTGAACATAGCAAATCTCTCCTTGTCTTACATCGCCTTCAAAGGCAACATGAACAAGGTTTCCAAATGCAAAAATAACTTTTCCTTTCGCAGCTTTCATTTTTAACCTCTAAAATAACATCTTTAAAAACTCTTCTTGCACATAAGATCTATAGAGTTTTTCAAGCAAAATAAATTGTGCAAAATAAATAAAAAAATACTCTTTTCCTAAAAAAACAGATTTCTGTGCTTCTAGTTTATTAAATAGAAACTTTATTGTCTCGAAATAGAGTTTTTTAGGATCTTCAAAATACGTATCAAAAATAGGTTTTAACTTTTCAAATCCATCTACAGGTTGAAATTCTGCCACGTCCCTTTGCGTTAAAATGTGATGCACAATTTCATCTTTTGTATCTTCAAACTCAAGCTCTCGATCTACATTTCGTTGGATTTTTTTGCATCGAAATGCCACTTGCATCAATGTGAAGGTACGAAGCAAATGATAAAATTTTTTTAAAAACCCATTGCCTTCAAGCTTTTCTCGATAAAACCTAGCTAAAAGCTCTGGAAAGTGTTTTTTTTGCTCTTCAGGATTTTGGTAATCGGAAAAGAAATCAAAAATATAGCTAGGTAAAGACTCTAAATGCAACAAGTCTTGCAGCTGCTTTTTATTATAATTCCCAAAGTTTGAAATGGTATAGCCATATAATTGACGCTGCAGGTTAAAAAGATCGAAAAGCTCACGGATTTGCCAAATGATTTTTTTATCATTTCTAGAAAAATTTAACTCAATTAAATCCATAAGTTCTTCAAATGCGATGCTAGGTTCTTGATGGATATTCAAGCGAGGCAGGGAAGAAGAGACAAATACATAGTACATAAGCTACCTTAAAAGCTCGTGAAATTCTTTTCTCAAAAATTTTAAAAGTAAATCAAAGATGGCTTTATCTGACATATCGATCGTCAAGTATTGATCTTTAATTTTGACAAGAGCTCCCCCTTCTAATCCTTCTAGCTGAATCACATTTGCCTCAATTTTTTTTACAAAATCTTGGGTAAAATAGGAAAAAAGTTTTTTCAAATCTGTGTGTTTTGAAACATCGATTTCTACATTGGAGAGCGTTTCAAAATCAGAGGCAAGACTTTTGATAAATTCTGCGACAATACTTTCTTCTTGAGCTTGTTTTTGGATAGAAAGAAGGACGCTTTTTTTAAAAAATCCTTTTTCTAGTTCTTGTTTCAAATAATCCATCGTTTGTTGTTTTGCAGAATCAATCGCTTTTTTAAAAATACCAAGGCGCTGATCTATTTCTCCTTGCGCTGACTGTATGATTTTTTCTTTTTCTTCATGACCTTCTCTTATAAGCTGATCGTACATTGTTTTTGCTTGATGCTCGATATCTTCTTTTTCTTTTAGGACAGGGTCGAGTGTCTCTTTTTTGATCTGATCACAAATTTTTTGAATTTTGTGTTCTTGATTGAATAAATCTTTCATCTTATACTTCCGTTAAGTTTGTCTATAGTTTGGGACAAATGCGAGTTTTTTTCAATAAAAGATTGTTTCAAACAAAGAGTTTGGGCAAAATGAAAAAAAAGCGTAGGAAAATGAAAAAAATTGTTGTTTTTCTAGTTTCTGTGATGCTTGTTTTACCTAACATGTCATTTGCAGGTAGACTCAATAAAGAACGGATGCCAGATCCCATTGATGAAAAGAAGCCTTCTGCTGTTTCAAAAGCCTATTGGTCTGCAAACACATGGGCTTCTGCAGACAGCGTTACAACAGGAATTGGAACAGATATGATAAAGTGGGGGTTTGGTTTAAGTGTCGTGTTTGCCATTTTAACACTGATTTTTTCTATTGGAGAACAAGGACAGCATGCACATGTACATAATGGTGATGACTCTGGCTTATGAAATGGTTATTTTATCTCTTCTGTCCGCTTGTTTTTGCCACCTATCCTATTTTCGACCTTCCACAAGATTATAATCTCTATCCTAGAAAAGAGAATCAGCTTAACTATTTTGTCTATTCTAAGAATTCCAAAATTTCCATCAATTATTCCACACAACTCACTCCCCTAAAACTGCATGAATATGTAGAAAAGGTCAAAGAATCTTACCTCAAAGATTCTAACTTTGAATGCAAAATATTGGGCGCCCTGAGCGCCAAAAATATCACAGGAACCCTGATTCAAATCAATGTTGAAAAAACGCCTTTTGGAAGTATGCAACTTTGGCAATGGATCTGTTTAGATAATCATGTGATTTATGTTTTGACAGCATCTGCGCCACAAGATTTGTTTACTGAGCATGCAAAAATCTTTCAAAAAGTCTTAGAATCGTTTACTCTTGTTGAAGATCCCCTAACGCTTGTCTCTATCAAAAAACAAGAAGCTCTCAAAACGGCCATTAAAAATGTTGTTGTGCAAGGTAAAAAATACCAACAAGATTTTTTAGAAGATCAAAAATTTCAATCCGATGTATGGATTCCATTCAAGCACTTTTTAATTGAAAACTTCGATGAAAAAGGGTTTTTATTCATGCACGCAATTTTAGATCACACAAAAAAACAGATTGAGACACCATGAAATTTCTTTTACCTTTTTTGCTCATTCTATGCTCCTTCCAAGCTCAAAGAATCCAAGGCCACAACAAACATCAAAGCTTTGCCAAAATCACTCTTCCTTCTTTAGAAACTCCTTCTGTATATCTAGAAATCATCAAAGACCAAACAGGTTTTGCTTTTTGGATCTGCAAAGAAAAAGGGCGTTTTGAAAAAATTGCTTCTCATGTGCCCATTTTTGTCTATTCTTCAAAAAAACAGATTTTCTTGCCTCTTTTAATGAGGGGCGATCAAAAACTAAAACTCGAAAAAGAGGATGTGGATACTCTACTCCAATTAGAAGATAAAACACTCACACTTGTATGTGATGGTAACACTTTTCATGTAGATAAAAATTTACTCAAGCACATCAAACACCATCATAAGCGCATATCGCTGCCCACATTTGACATTGAAGTGCCCACACATTAGACTGGGAAAAAAACGGGTGAGGTCATATGAGTAGTTTAGATGAGTTAAAAAAACACACAACTGTTGTTGCAGATACAGGCGATTTTGAATCGATTAAAAAATATAATCCACAAGATGCCACAACCAATCCCTCTTTGATTCTAAAAGCAGCTCAAGATCCTCAATATGAAGCGATCATCAAAAAAGCTATCTCGGATGGAAAAACAGCTGGTTCAAAAGAAGAGCAAATGCATTCTATCATCGATCACATCATGGTCGGTTTTGGATGCGAAATTTTAAAAATTGTTCCTGGCCGCGTATCTACAGAAGTAGACGCCAGGCTTTCTTTTGATTCTCAAGGCTCCATTAAAAAAGCGCATACGTTAATCGATCTTTACAAAAAACAAGGGATTGAAAAAGAACGCATTCTCATTAAGCTTGCCTCAACCTGGGAAGGTTGCATGGCTGCAAAAGAGCTTGAAAAACAAGGCATTCATTGCAATATGACGCTCATGTTTTCTTTACCTCAAGCCATTGTGTGTGCTGATGTCAATGCGACTTTGGTCTCTCCTTTTGTTGGACGTATTTTGGACTGGCACAAAGCAAAAGAAAACAAAGATTTTGCACCCGAAGAAGACCCTGGCGTCTACTCCGTTAAAGAGATTTTCAACTACTATAAAAAATTTGATTACAAAACAGAGATTATGGGCGCAAGTTTCCGCAACAATGGCGAAATTACCGAACTTGCTGGTTGTGATCTTTTGACAATATCTCCCAATCTTTTAGAAGAACTGTCCCAAATGAATCAACCCGTAGAAAAAAAGCTCGATAGCGAAAAAGCAAAACAAGAAGCGATAGAAAAACTCTCTTTGGATGAAAAAGCCTTTCGTTTGGCTTTTAATGACAACGCTATGGCCGTTGAAAAACTCTCTGAAGGAATTCGCAAATTCAGCCAAGATTTGGTCACACTTGAAAAGAAACTTGAAACAATGCTTTAACAGTTGTATCAAATCTTCAAACTATTTGAAGAAGGTTTTCAGACGACTCAAAAATTAGCCCGCTTTCAGAAAGTTTCGTGCAAAAACCGCCATATTTTGTAAGGTATTTTTCTGCAAATGCATCCAATCCAATTTCTCTTTTGCTTTCCACAAAACTTTTTGCTGTTGCAAAATCCAAAGCAAAACGATGCATAAAATAGGCAATAACAACAGTTGCGCTTCTAACTTTCCCTAAAGTACAGCATACAGATACCTTGCCGTCTAACATCCCTTTATCTAAAAACCGAAAAGCTTTTTGAAACCAGGTTTCCATCTTCTTTCTATCAAAATCAGCAAAACTGGTAGCTCTAAGAAGATGAAAAAAGCCTTCGCTTTCCTTTCCAAGGTCTAAGACTTCTACGTTTTCTGATACCTTCGGACATGGTTCTTCGCTTAAATACAAAAGTTGCGTAATACCTAATGAAGCGAAAGTCTCTTCTTGTAAACCGGCTTTCGAACCCAAAAAACAATTTTTATAAATACGGCTGATTTTTACGTGATTTTTTGGTGATACGCTTTTTTGTCTTTTTTTAATCACACCTTGAAGCTGTATGTGAAAATTTTCTCTTACTGCACTTCTTTTGTCAGGATAGAGAATTATGCGGAATAAGGTTTTTAAAAATTTAGCTACAAGAGGAAAAACTACCTCAGGATGGTTTTATGGATTTAAACTCCACTTAATTATCAACGACCAAGGAGAAATTCTTGCTTTTCAAGTGACTTCTGGAAATATTTCAGATGTATCTGTTGTTGAAACATTGTCGAAAGGGCTTTATGGTAAGCTATTTGGTGATAAAGGTTATGTTTCAATGACGTTAGCAAAAACGCTTTTTAAGAAAGGGCTAGAGCTTTTTACAGGAATACGGTCAAACATGAAACAAAAACTTATGACACTTAAGGATAAAATCTTATTGAGAAAAAGGGCTTTGATTGAGACAGTCAATGATCAATTGAAAAATATTTCTCAGGTGGAACACTCAAGGCATAGAGGGAGGGGAAATTTCCTTGTGAATTTGTTATTTGGAATTGCTGCATATACACATCAACCTAAGAAACCTTCTTTACGCATTCCAGAAGAGGAATATCAGCAATTAATTTCAGTTTAAAAACCCAAAACTCAGGTTAATAGCACTCAGTTCGGCCGAGTTTTAAAAAAGCTAGAAGTTGAGTTGATCTGTGCTCATAGTCCTCAGGCAAAGGACCGTGTAGAGAGAATGTTTGAGACACTTCAAGATCGTTGGGTCAAAAAGCTAAGATTGCGCCATATTTCTTCTATTGAAGAAGCTAATTTTTATATTTCTGAACTCATTGTGAAACATAATAAACAGTTTGGGAAAAGACCTTTTTGTGATGAAAACAAACACCGATCTTTGGCTTCTTCGGAAATTGCTCATATTGCCTTTCAAGAAAAGCGAAAACTTTCTAAGAACTTAACTCTGCAATACCAACACGTGCTTTATCAAATTAAAACTTGTTTGCCTAACAGAATGCGTAATGCTGAAGTGGATATTATTCGACGTTATAAAGAACCAGTTCGTATAGAATATCTAGGCAAAAAACTAGAATACACCACTTGGGTCGACAGCCCCCCATGGGGGGCCCCTGCTGTGCTGGATCATAAGCAGGTAGAAGCAATGACTTTAACAAGACGTAACAAAAAGGCATCCTTGGAGATAAAATAAAAAGAGTGAAGCCCATGAATTTAAGGCTACAAATACGACATTATAACTTTGCGTTGACAGAAATTTCTTCTGATTGAAAATAATTGACTCCATCTCCAGAAAGAATTAATCCAGTTTCTTCGCTGAATTGGA
Source organism: Chlamydiota bacterium (assembly GCA_011064725.1). NCBI lineage: Bacteria > Pseudomonadati > Chlamydiota > Chlamydiota bacterium. The sequence goes on from JAAKFQ010000015.1 coordinate 20,663, forward strand.
GTTGTTTAAGAATTCCTAAATATTTCATTCGATTAAATACCTTGGAAAACAAAGATTTAAAATAACCAGGATCAATAGGATCCAAGATATTTCTTAGCGATTGAGAACAAAGGATGGGTTCGTCATGAAATAATTTTTTGAAATACTTAAGATAGATTTTGTGAGCAAAAAGTTTTTCGTGGGCTAGGAAGGACTCATGATGTAAATAAAAGACTCCAAAAGCGGTAAGAATAGCTCTTTCTATTGGATAGGTGAAATTTGGAGCTGAAGAATTTCTAGAATCGGAAGTTTGAGATCCAATTTTTTTTTTAAAAGATTAAATAAAGCTGATTGGATTAATTTTTCTGTCATAGCTACACATCCTTTTTTAAGTAATAAATGTATTTTAGCTATTCAAAAACTATTTTTTCTAGAAATTCAATCTAAATTTAAAATTGCTGCACAACGCCACAAAAGTCTTGAAATCAAATCATTCAATATATAAAATGTATATTAGATTAACTTCAAATTTAATAAAGGAGGTTAACATGTCAACAATCTTAGTAGGGACATATGATTACACTTATGGAATAAGTAGTGTGTCCAATAGGCAAGTTCGGTTTCTAAGAAAAAATGAAAATAATCCGAAAACCATACGTGCTAGGGTATATGCTCATGCTGATCAAGAAGTGTGGAAAAAAATTGCAACTTTTACTGGTCATTTAATTAACGTTCAAATGGCAACTACTGACGAAAAAGCAAAAGAATTTCAAGCACGACGCGTAGGACACCCATATACTCTTCCATCTGATCAAAAACTTTCTGAATTGGATGATCATTTACAAAGAACTATTCTTCAATCTCTTAATTCTGATAGAGGCTGGGGAATCGAAATAACAAATGGTATTGGTCGAGACCCTCAATTCGAACAAATCACTGATTTATGTCTATTTAATCCAGATTAGACTCTATTCGAAATTTTACTATAAGCGTCGATAAGATAAACTTTCATTTTATTGAAAATCATTTCAATTTTATACGGATTAGAAGAAGTTTCAAGAGATTCTAAGATGGATGCTGCGATGATGTGCCGAGCATAATCTTTTTCTTTATAAGAAAGACGGGGTAATTTTGTACACTCTTCGTCTTTAATTGCTTTCCTAATTTCATCAACGATTCGTTCATCTTCCACTTTCCATGAGATAACATCCATTAAACATTTTTCATCAAGATTTTGTAATGGTTTTAATGCTATAGCTTCAGCAGTAACTTGTGCAGTTTTTCTTGCTAAGGCAATTGGTATCTTGAATGGTTGCGTAGTAGGTGGACTTATTGAATGTAATTCCTCAAAACTTATTTCTTTTAAACCTTCTAAATCCTTTTCTACTTCACTGTCAATGATTCTTATCCATTCGTACCACTCCCTTATAATGCCCTCCAAAAAGTCTCTGCGTTCTGTATATTCATGTTCTATATGTTCTATATGTTTTTTAAGTACTTCAATACTATATTCTGTATGCTCTGCGTCTTCCGTGCGTATTTCAAGTAATTTAATACTATGTTCTGTATGACCTCTATGTTCCGTGTGTTCTTCATGTAATTCAGTAATATGTTTTCCAATACGTTCTATAAATAATCGAATAACACGAATAATTACAAATAATCTTAAAACATCAACAGGATGTTTGCCTGTTGAGAAAAAAACCTTTTCATAATTCATGGGTTCTTTTGTTTCTGGACCTTCCCTTGGTGTTTGACGATAACCAAATAGACCAGCTTCTCTTTTAAATGTAATATCATCACTAATTTCTTCAACAAAAACATTGCTTGAAGTTATAGAAAATTTTAATAATTTTTTTGGGCTTTTATTCTTTGAATGCAAAGGTCCAGAAACACTCAATCTCCCATTTCTTTTTCCTTTAAAAAACCCAACCAATCCAATTCCGAAAGCAGGGCCAATACTCATCACGCCCAAAACATCTGAAGCTGCTTCTTCTGCACAAACACTCCAATATTCAGCTAATTTTTCTGTTCCTTCTGTACAATGTGTTTTAACAGAAGCATAAATAATTTCTTGTAACTCTTTAATTATTCCTGGAGTGTGGTTTGATTCTGTGCCTGGTATAGAACGTAAAAAGTTATGACCTCCTACTTCATGACCTAAAGACGCCCAAGCTAGTAATCCTCCTGTTCTATATTCAGGTGGAAGATTCACAATACCCGCATTGATTCCTGGTAATACTTTCGTTGACGTGATGGGAAAAGTAACAGGCCCTTTACTTTCCCCCCACTTGGCTAGTGGAGCAAGCGTTGTTTGAGCTAATTTACTAATACTACTTCTGCGAGAACTCTCGTAAACTGTTGTTACAACTGCCTGAAAAGCCTGCAAATCTTTAAATGAAGATGAATAATATCTATGTTGATGATTTCGTTGTAAAAGCGCTTCAGCAACTTCTTCAATCACCTTCTTTTCTTTCGAGCGGAATCCCTCTTCATTAAAAATCCTATCAAATTGATTTCCTTCTTTTAATCCTTCCAAAAAACGAATAAAAGGTTCAAGTACTCCCTCTTTATAATTATCTGATAATAACACACCACTTCGAAGAGTATTCAATTCCCTCATCAAATAATCATAATCTGGTCTGAATAAACCACCATGCGTAGTGTAACTCACATCAGAAATCGCACTTGTTAAATCTCTGATTCTTGAACTAGCCAGACTTGAACTCGATAAACTTGCCATTTTTTACTCTTTACTAATATCAATTAAAAAGAGTTTACCAAATAAAAAACTTGATTTACAACTTTTTTTCTATTTTTTTGTTTTGGAGGGCGTTGTTGAAAAAATCACTTAACGAAAGAACTTGTAAAAAATTTAAAAAAAAAGAGAAACTCCTAGTTTCTAATAAAATAACCAAAGGAGTTTCTCTATGCGTAAACGCAATTGGTCTCAGTATAATGCACAGCTGGTAGAAAGAGGAAGCATTACTTTCCTTATCGACCCAAAGCTATTGAAACAAGCTCCCAAATTAAACAAACGAGGCAGGCCTCGTTTGTTTAGCCATCCATTAATCACGATACTTCTCATGATCAAAATTCATTATCATCTTACTTACCGCTCTTTGGAAGGATTTGTAAAATCTTCATTACCCTTGATTGAAAAAAACATTGAATTACCAACGTATTCATTGATATGCAAAAGAGCTTCACAACTAAAAAACGATCTACCAAAACTCTCTTCGAGAAGGCCTCAAATCATTCTCTTAGATGCATCAGGAATTAAAGTTTATGGGGAAGGTGAATGGAAATGTAAAAGTCATAGACGTCGATGGCTAAAAGTTCACATCGCCTTGGATGCAAAAACTCAAGAAGTTATAGCTCTGGAAACTACAGAAAGTCATGTTTCCGATTGTATTATTGCACCTAAGTTAATTGATAAGTGTCCAAAATCCATGAAAAAAACGATAGCTGATGGTGGATACGACACAAAGAAGTGTCTATCATTGATAAAAGAAAGAGGGGCAAAGCCCCTTTATTCCACCCAGGAAAAACGGCACAATCAGTGACAGCGACTATCGAAATCGTACTCTCGCTATAATTAAAGTTTTAGGGGGAGATTTAATAGCTAAGAAGCTATGGGGAAAACTTACAGGGTACTCGATAAGAGTATTAGTAGAAACGGCATTCTCAAGACTCAAAACGCTCTATGGAGATAGGTTCTTTTCTAGAAAATTTGAAATCCAAAGAGTAGAAGCTCATTTAAAATTCTTCTTAATGAACAAAATGTTGAACCAAAAAGCAGCTTAGTGGACAACCAATAAAAACAGTATGCTGTTAAAAATTGTTTTTTTCAACAAGGCTATGTTATGGGGGTGTAATTAAAAGTATTGGGATTTAAGCAGCCCTCTTCTCTTTCCAATAATCCTCCCAATAACAGTTAGCTCTTGCAGTTCTAAGCTGTAACATGGCATTAGCATTATCTGTTTTCCACCAAGCTCCAGCTATTTTCAACCTTTTCTGCACCAATATGTCTGTGACTACTTTCTATTTCACCTGATCCTATAGGAAGACCTTTTTCCTTAGCTTGTCCATAAGTCATATATTCCACTCTTTTTCCCATATAACGAACACATTTTTCCAGACCATTCTCTTTAGGAGGATCTTCTAATTGAGCTAACCTTGTTTTCATTTCTAAAAAAACTTTTTTGGATTCTCCTGCTTTCAGCATCTTCTTTTTTTCTTCCAACCAACCCTTAGAATTTAAAACATCACACCATGAACTAGCTTCTGCTAAATATTCACACACATGGAAAAAATCGATTAAGAAATGTGCTTGAGAACCAAATTGATCATCAATTTGATCTACAATCCATTGAGCTCCATCTCCTATTGCATGAACATACGTTTTCTTATCCACAAAACCTGTTCTTTTTGCGCATTCATGAAGTTTTTTCCCTAGATCTTCTGCAGAACCTATGACAGCCCCATAATTTTTGGTGATCTTTTTGTGCCCTCGAGAAAAACAAAGTTTAGCCTCTTTCCAGCAGACTTTTCTTTTTTTTCTAAGATCAATCCCATCTGTTTTCTCTTCTAACTCTACTATAGGAACCATGCTTCCATCCACCTCTGCGATTAATAATTCTACATCTTGAACTTTTTCTTGAGGTTGCCATTGAGCGATTTTATTTGCATGTTCTTCTGTAAGCTTTCGAACAGCAGATGAAGAAACTTCTATACCATAATGCTCTTTCATTTTTTCAACAGTTTGTTCAAAAGAAATATCTGCTCCAAAGTCTGTAAGAGCTCGTTGTAAAGGTCTAGAATAATAGCGACAATATACTTTGAGTTTTTGAACACAAGGCCTATAAATTTTCTTGTTTAAAAGAAAAATTTGTTCAAAAAATGCTACTTCTCCAAAGGTAGTTTGCCAATGGAGTTTTTTTTAGAGTGATGTGTTGCTTTTTTATTTTCCAAATCTTTTCTCGCCACCTTTCCTTCATGAGTAGCCCATGTTTCAATGATTTTTTTCCCAAACTTGCGTACTTCAGGAATGAGAGCTTCTTCAAAATCATCTGCACTCTCAACATTACCACTCTCAATCAAATCAAGCATTTCTTTAACTTCTTCCATAAGCTCTGGATATGCCTTCAATCTCTCACATGTTTCTAGTATTTCATTTGAATTGACCATAAATCCTCCTTTGTTCAATCCAAACTTAGGATTTTCAACTGATTTGCAACCGATTGTCAAGAAAATCTTTTGACTTGTAAGCGCAAAGCGGTAATGTCGTATTTCTGCAAAGCGAAAATGTCGTATTTTAGGTCAACTAAAGGAGGCGACAATTTTGGAGAAAATGATGACAATACAAGAATCAAAAAGAGCAAATATTATGCATCAGGTAAAAGAAAAAAAACTTTTGCAAAGAGAGGCAAGTCAAAGACTTGGGCTTTCTTTGCGACACACACAACGCTTAATAAAAGGTTATAATTTACAAGGGGAATTATCTCTTATCTCTAAGAAAAGAGGAAAAGCTCCTGCGAATAAAATTACTCATGAAAGACAAGAAAATATTTTATCTTTGGTGCAAAAAAAATATGAAGATTTTGGTCCCACTCTAGCCGTAGAAAAACTCAAGCAAAAAGAGCATGTAAACATTTCTAGAGAGACTTTGAGAAAATGGATGATAAAGGCAGGAATATGGCGATCTAAGAGGAAAAAACAGATAAAAGTTTATCAAAGACGTCAAAGAAGATCTTGCTTTGGAGAGTTGCAACAAATCGATGGCTCTTATCATCCCTGGCTTGAAGATAGGGCAGAAAAGTGTTGTTTGATCATTTGTGTAGATGATGCAACAAGCTGTATTACAGAGCAAGATTCTGCAAGTCTGAGACAACAGAAAACTATTTTTATAGCTTAGAAAGCTATCTCAAACAGCACGGCAAGCCTTTAGCAATATATTCGGATAAGCACAGCATTTTTAGAGATAATCTTTCTAAAGAACTTCCCAATGATACACAGTTTGGCAGAGTACTAAAAAAGCTGGATATTGAGCTTATCTGTGCTCACAGCCCTCAAGCAAAAGGCAGAATAGAGAGAAAGTTTGGTGTTCTTCAAGATCGTTGGGTAAAAGAGATGAGATTGTGTAATATCTCTTCTATAGAAAAGGCAAATCATATGCTTCCTGAATTGATTAAAGAACATAACAAACAGTTTGGTAAATTGACTGCTAAACCACTAGACGTTCATAGATCTGTTGATGAAAGAGAGCTACAAAAAATTGCTTTTCTAGAGCATAGAAAACTATCTAAAAATTTAACTTTGCAACATCAAAATGTCTTGTATCAGATCCAAACGAAAACCCCAAACAGAATGCAGAGAGCTCAAGTAGATGTTATCAAACGTTACCAAGAACCTATACGTATAGAATATCAGGGAAAAAATCTAAAAATACACCACCTGGCAAGGAAGCCCCCCATGGGGGGCTTCCCCTCAAGTATTAGATTGTAAACAGATAGAAGCTCTACCCCTTGGTAGAAAAAAGAAAGTTAACAAACACCACCCTTGGAGGTAAAGGTGAAACAGTGCTCCTTACGACATTTTAGCTTTGCGAAACCTTACGACATTATCGCTTTGCGTTGACATAACACCTTTGCAACGAGCATTATATAAACTTAAAAAGAAAAGACCAGTTCTTCTTCTTTGTCTTGCTCAATAAACTTATGCTTGCTGGTTTCAAAGCCTGTTCCAAGAGGAATCATATGCCCCATGGTCACATTTTCCTTGGCAGATCTTAGGCTGTCAACAAGACCTGCACAAGCAGCTTTTGTAAGCACTGCTGTAGTTGATTGGAAAGAGGCTGCAGCTACGAAAGAATCGGTGCTTAGAGAAGCTTTAGTGATTCCTAAAAGCAATGGTGCTGCTGTTGCTGGTTTTCCCCCTTCTTCTATGACTTTAGAGTTTTGCGCATAAAAAACTTTTTTCATCACCTCTTCACCAAATAGGAAAGTGGTGTCTCCTGGATCCGTAATGCGCACCTTTCTTAGCATTTGGCGCACAATGATCTCAATGTGTTTATCATTGATATCCACACCTTGAAGGCGATACACTTCTTGCACCTGATTCACGAGGTATTTTTGCAATTCACGCACGCCACAAATTTCCAAAATTTCATGTGGGACAACAAGTCCATCTGTGAGTTGTTGACCTTTGACAACAT